>JANXAM010000010.1:0-65140 GCA_025062155.1 Gloeomargarita sp. SKYB120
GAATTTGAGACTTATGAGACACCATTGGGGGTACTGCCGGGGGTGACAGTTTCAATCCCGCATACCGGGATAAGGAATTTGAGACACCCAAATCCCCCTGCTGGGCCTCCTGGCAGTAAGCCTGTTTCAATCCCGCATACCGGGATAAGGAATTTGAGACCTTTACTTCACTCACAACTGGCTCCGGCACTCGCAAGTTTCAATCCCGCATACCGGGATAAGGAATTTGAGACTTCGGCAACCGATAAACCAGGTAGCGGATGATACCGTTTCAATCCCGCATACCGGGATAAGGAATTTGAGACACCACCCAGTGCGGGACGCGGTCGGGGCCGATGGGTGTTTCAATCCCGCATACCGGGATAAGGAATTTGAGACCACTGTCATCCCCTCAATACCTGGAAGTCTTGCAAGTTTCAATCCCGCATACCGGGATAAGGAATTTGAGACACCTCCCAAACCCGCCAATTGCTTCTGCCGCTTCTCTAGTTTCAATCCCGCATACCGGGATAAGGAATTTGAGACTTCAATTAACTGTTGGGCTTTGTAGGGAGATGTCTCGTGTTTCAATCCCGCATACCGGGATAAGGAATTTGAGACACCGAACCTAATATAACTCAACAGTAATACGTAACACGTTTCAATCCCGCATACCGGGATAAGGAATTTGAGACTCTGCGCCTGGAAAGACCCGTAAACCGGGATGTCTGGCGCTCATTTTCGTGAAGGTCCCCCAACTGAGACCTTTTGTTAGTACATTGTCCCCACAATTTTGGGGCGATCACACCTTCAACTATCGAATTGTCAAGGTCCTGGCGGTTTTCGTGAACCCCCTAGGGTTTTGGCCGCCACTAAGGTTCACGAAAAACCTTGCCCCCATTCTATACCAACTGACCCCAGTTAGTAGCGGGGGAAGGTTGGGTCGGCGTACCGGGCGTAGGCCTCTAATCCACCGGCCAAATTGCGCACCTGCTGGTAGCCTTGCTCCATCAACCAAGCGCACACCCAAGCAGACCGCACCCCGTGATGACAAATGACGATGACCTCCTGCTCCGGGTCGAGCAACGACCGGATTTGGGTGGACCACTGGGCAAACTCACTCAGGGGCAGGTGCAAACAATCAGGCAACCGCGCTCGCTCGACTTCCCACCACTCCCGCACGTCAAGCACCTGGAGATAGGGATTTTGACGCCGACGCTCGGCCAGTTCCACCGGACTGACCTGCTGAATCATCGTTCCGAAGACCCTAATCCACCCGTCTTCCCCATTCTATTGGACTCCTGGACGGCCCACCCCTATAATCGAAATCAAGGCTACAACGTTAACTTTTGTAAAGCAGGGGGATGGCTCATGGGGGATGTGGTTTCGCCGGCGTTTGTCCAGCAGCGGTTGTACTGGCGGTACGCCACGAAAAAGTTTGACCCCACCCGCAAGATTCCCCCTGAGATTTGGGCGGTTCTCGAAGAAAGCTTGCGACTTGCGCCTTCGTCCTTTGGGTTGCAACCCTGGCGGTTTGTGGTTGTGAACAATCCTGACATTCGCGCCCGTTTGGTGGAGTATTCCTGGGGCCAAAAACAAGTGGTGGAAGCGTCCCACCTGGTGGTGCTGGCGTTACAAAAAAATATCGGCCCTGCGGACGTGGACCGCTATTTAGCGCGCATGGCGCAAGTGCAGGGGGTACCCCTGGAAAAGCTGCAGGGATTTGGCCAGATGGTCAAGGGGTTTTTGACCCAGCCGCCTTACCCGTTGAACCTGGAGGAGTGGGCCGCCCGCCAGGTGTATATCGCTCTGGGACAGTTGATGACGGTGGCGGCGTTTTTGGGGATTGATACCTGCCCGATGGAAGGGTTTCTGCCGGATAAATACGACGAAATTCTGGGACTTGCCGGGACGCCCTACCGCTCGGTGGTGGTCTGTCCGCTGGGCTATCGCGCGCCCGATGACCCCAACGCCCAGCGCCCTAAAGTGCGCTACGAAAAAAGCGATGTGTTTATGTATGTGAATTAGAAAATTCGGGCAAGAGGTGCTCGAGCACCCAGAGCCAGTGCAACCAGGTAGTGCCGCCTTGGCAAAAGACGATGTAAGGCGGACGCAACGGCCCATCGGCAGACAACTCGCTGGTGCTGCCGTCAATGAAGGTGCCGCCGGCCATCAGCAGTTGGCTTTCGTAGCCAGGGGTCACAGCGGGCACAGGGTCCAGGTAACTCCCCACTGGACTCAAGCGCTGGAGCACGCGGCAAAAGCGCTGCAGGCGTTGGGGGTCTCCTAGTTGAATGGCTTGGATGGTGTCGGGACGCGGCTGGTCCGGCAAGGGCTGCACCGGGTACCCCAACCGCTGGAACGTGGCCGCTAGGAGCAACCCACCCTTGAGCGCTTCGCCGACCATCTGGGGTGCCAGAAACAGCCCTTGGAAAAACAAGCGGTTGCACCCCAACGACGCGCCCGTTTCCATCCCAATGCCCGGCGCGCTCAACCGGTTGGCCGCCAGGTGTACGTACTCCCGCTTGCCCGCGACGTACCCACCGCAGGGGGCAATCGTACCCCCCGGATTTTTGATAAGCGACCCGGCAATGACATCAGCGCCCACCATCGGCGGCTCCTGCGCTTCGGCAAACTCCCCGTAGCAGTTGTCCACGACGCAAATGGTTTGGGGCCGGACTGACTTGACCAAGCGAATGATGTGGCCGATTTCTGCGACGGTCAAGCTGCGCCGCCAGCGATAGCCACAGGAGCGCTGGATAAACACCACGCGGGTTTGCGGCCCAATCGCCAGGGGTATCCGGTCCCAGTCCACCTCGCCGCGAGGGGTCAAGTCCACCTGCCGGTAGGTCACGCCGAAATCCCGCAGAGACCCTTGCCCTGTTCCCCGCAGGCCCAGCACCGGCTCCAGAGTGTCGTAGGGCGCGCCGGTCACGCTGAGCAACTCGTCGCCAGGGCGCAACAGACCGTACAGAGCGCAGGCAATCGCATGGGTGCCCGAAACAAACTGAAGACGCACCAGCGCGGCCTCCGCTCCCATCACCTGGGCCAACACCCGCTCGAAGGTGTCGCGTCCCAGGTCGCCGTGCCCGTAACCCGTCGTTTCCTGAAAGTGATGCACCCCCACCTGGTGGTCAGCCATCGCCTGCACCACCCGCGCCAGGTTGGTCTTGACCAGGGCGTCAATCTGCTGGAACTGGGGCTGCAACTGGTCCACCACTGCCTGGAGCAACGGCTGTGTCGTCAATGCAAGCGCCATCTAATCCCCCAGCCACTGGTACATGACCAAGGCATCAATGTAGCCCAGACGAGGGTGCAAAAACGCCTTGGGCAAGCGTCCCACCACCTCAAACCCCAGTTTTTGCCACAGATGAATCGCCACCTGGTTGCTGGCCGCCACAAAGTTGAACTGCATCGCCTTGTACCCCAGCGCCCGCGCCATACGCAACGAATGCTCGCCCAATTGGCGTCCAATGCCCTGGCCGCGCCAGGTTTTGGCCACGATGTAACCGCAGTTGCACACATGCCGCCCTGGCCCCCCTTGATTGGGCTTCAGGTAGTAGGTGCCGACAATCTGACCATCCCGTGCGGCGACGTAGGTTTTTTGGGGCTGTTCCATCCAGAGACAGTAGGCTTGCGCTGGCGATATATCGGGGTCATAGCCGTAGGTTTCGCCGGCCCTTGCCACTTCCTGGATGAGGGGCCAAAGGTGCTCCCAATCCTGCGGTTGTGCTTCGCGAATGACCATCAGGTAGGTACATCTTCCCCGCGTTCGGCCAAAAACGCCAGCGCCCGCATCCGCAGCCCCACCAACTGCTCGTACAGGGGGTTGAGCTTGCACAAAGGAGGGATATGCACTACCTTGCGTCCGAAGAGCACCACATCCCGCTCAAACGGGCATTGCGCCGGAATCAGGCGACAGAGAAACCGCGCCACCTTCGGGTCATGAATCTCCAGCTGGTCAAGCCAGCGCCGCACCGGGTCGAGCAAGTCGTGACGCACCTCCGGATGGGGCACGCACTGGTCCCCTGCGCGCTTGACTAAAGTGGCCTGCAACCCTTGCAAGAGGGTCAGCGGTTGGCCCAACGCCTGGCAAAACTGGCGCAAGAGCTGGTCCTCCGCCTCCGAGTAGGTGCCGTCGGCAATCGCCACCATCACGGCGGTGCGCAAAAAATCTACCGTCTGGGGGTTTGTCGGGCTAAAAACAGCCGCCAGTTCCTGGGGCGTCACCGGCTGAAAATGCGCTATTTCGTGACTGCCTACCGCCTCCGCCACCAGCGCCTTTTCCTCGTCAGTGTAGTGTCCGTCCGCCCAAGCAACCGTCAACAACCCCCGTAACCACAGGTCACTAGCGGTCGGCTGGGTAGAAACCGGCGCACTCATCAGCGGAGAAAACTACTCACCAACCAGAGAATGAGAAACATTCCCCAGCTTACCGCCACGTTGGGATGCAATCCCAGGCCCAGGCTCGCCAGGACCGTCCCGACGACCGCCCCAAGCACCAGCCCCAGCAGCGTCAGCAGCATCGCCCGCCCAAAACGGTTTTCCTTGCGGTTGAGGAAAAACAGGCTGGCCCCAATCCCTAGCGCCACGGGCAAGGCCGCATTCACCGGCGCCGACCAAGCCCAAAACCCCAAACCGCCGTACACCAGCGCCGGCCAAGCCACGTCTGCAGCGGTAGGCGTGTCAATCCAAGTCCGCAACTGTTCCGCCCAGGCCGGCAACGTCACCGTGCGCACATCGTTTCTTTCCGCCGTTGCCACCATGTGACGTTCCGCGTAGCGAATCCGTTCCGGCACCTTGAGCCGTCCCTCCTGCCGCTGGCGTAACCGGTCCATCAGGATGGCATCATAGGCCATTTCCACCACTTGGGCGCGCCGTTCATCTCCCTGGCATTCTCGCAACAGTTGCGCCCGCGCCGCCTGCACCTCTTCAAAGGAGGCGTCTTCACTGACCCCCAACTGTGCGTAGGGATTGGTTTCGTTCATACCGACGTCCACTCGCTCCCGCTACTTTTAGCCTAATGCACTGGCGAGAATAACTACAAGTTTGGAAAACCAAAAATTCTGTAAAAATTCGGCAAGTATCGTCATCGTGCGCCGCCGCAGACCGTTGCAACTTGTAAAGATTTGCTAAATGGCGGCAAAGTTGAAGATTTTGGGGAGAAAACGGGGTGGGAAGATGCCCCAAGGTTAACCTAAAATCAACGCGCGGGTCAACGGGAGCGCAACCGATGCGGGCCACTGAGGTGTACGTCACCATTCATGGGCATTTTTACCAGCCCCCGCGGGAGAACCCCTACCTGGAGGCGATCGAGCGGCAAGAGAGCGCTGCGCCGTTTCACGACTGGAACGAGCGGATTTTTTACGAATGCTATCGCCCCAACGCCTTTGCGCGCGTCCTAAGCGACAGCGGCGATGTGATTGATATTGTCAATAACTTTGAATACCTGAGTTTCAACATTGGCCCGACGCTGTTGAGCTGGCTGGAGCGCTACGACCCAGAGACCTACCGGCGAATTCTCGAAGCAGACCGCCGCAGTTGTGAGCGGCTCAACGGCCACGGCAACGCCATCGCCCAGGTCTACAACCATGTCATCATGCCCCTGGCTTCCACGCGGGACAAGTTTACCCAGGTGCGGTGGGCCAAGCAGGACTTCTTCGCCCGGTTTGGCCGCTGGCCTGAGGGGATATGGCTGGCGGAAACGGCGATTGACTACGAAACCCTGGCGGTGCTGGTAGCGGAAGGATTCAAGTTCACCATCATTGCCCCATCCCAAGCCCAGCGGTGCCGGCCTTTAACCGGCGGCGAGTGGTTGGAGGTCGGTGGCGGCCAGATTGACCCGACCCGCCCCTATCTCTGCCGGATTCCCGATGATGTCTTGCCGGAGTATGGCCGCGACCGCAGCATCACTCTCTTTGTCTATGACGGGCCGATTTCGGGGGATATGAGCTTTGGGGATGTGCTCTGTAGCAGCCAAACGCTGGTGGGACGCCTGGGGATGGCGGTGCAGCCCGGACGCACCCAATTGATCGCCGTCGCCACCGATGGGGAAACCTTCGGCCACCACAAAAAGGGCGCGGAGAAGACCATTGCCTACGCCCTGACCCGAGAAATCCCCCGGCGTGGCTGGAAGGTCACCAATTTTGCTCACTACCTGAGCCTGCACCCGCCGGAGTGGGAGGTGGTGATCAAACCCCGCACGGCCTGGAGTTGCGCCCACGGAGTGGAACGCTGGCGCTCCGACTGTGGTTGCGGCGGCGGTGGTGGGTGGCACCAGAAATGGCGAGCGCCCCTACGCCAAAGCTTAGACTGGCTGGCCCAGCAGTTGGACCGGCTGTACGAGGAATGGGCGGGGGAGTGGCTGCTGAATCCCTGGCGGGCGCGGGACGACTACATCCACGTCATGCGGGAACGCACGCGGGAGCGGACCCAGGCCTTTTTGGCCCAGCACCAGCGGTATCCCTTGACCCCCGAGGAACAGGTGGATGTGTTGCGGCTGTTGGAGATGCAGCGTCACCGCCTGTTGATGTTCACCAGTTGCGGTTGGTTTTTCGATGAACTGTCCCGTCCTGAGGGCGTGCAGATTCTCCGCTATGCCGACCGAGCGATGAAGTGCGCACAGGAGGTGACAGGGCAAGACCTGGAACCGGAGTTTCGCAAGCGGCTAGCCCTGGCCCCCAGCAACCTGCCCCAGTACGTCAACGGCGAAGTGGTGTATCAAAAACGGGTGGAGCCGGCGCGGGTGACTATGGCCCAGGTGGCGGCCCACTACGGCATCAGTTCCCTGTACACCTCCTATCCCCGCCAGGAGCAGCTCTACTGTTACCGCATCGAACAAAAGGACTACCAGGTGGACCGGCTAGGCACCTTAACCTTAGCAGTCGGCCAGGTGACGATTACCTCCGTCATCACCTGGGAAACCCAGCATTGGGTCTTGGCGGTGCTGCACCTGGGGGGCTGGGATTTCCACTGTTGTTTGCAACCCTTCAAGGGCCGCAAAGCCTACCAGCAGATGCGGGAGCAGTTGGTGCAGGTGTTTCGCCAGGGAAGCGGCGCCCAGACGGTCTTGGCGATGGCCCGGTTGTTTAGCGGTGGCGCGTGCTACAACCTGTCCGATGTCTTCAGCCAGGAGCGACAACGGATTATCCGCCTGCTGGCCCAGAACACCCTGACCCAGCTCGACCAGCTCTACAGCCAGGTCTATCGGGAAAACTACGGCGTGGTAATGGCCTTCCGTCGGGACCATTTACCCGTGCCCCAGGAGTTGCAGGTGGCGGCGGCCATCAGTCTCGGCCAGCGAGCCATGTCCCTGTTGCGGCAATTGGAGCTGGAAACTAGCAACCCGCTCCAGGACAGCCCCCCCAATGGGCTGATGTACCTCCAGGAGCTGCACAGCCTGGCGCAGGAGGTGGAACAGGTGGGCGTGCAGCTGGACATTCCCGAAGGGCGGCAGGTCGTCGAACGGCTGTTGCTCACCTGGTTGGAGGGCCTGCTCACCCATGTCCCCCCGTCCCTGTTGCAGTTAGGTGTACAGCGCTGGCGCCAGTTATTCCAGCTTGCCGAGCGGTTGCAGTTGCCCCTCCAGCTCGACCGGATTCAGGAGCGGTATTTCGCCTGGGGGGTGCGCGGGGAACTGGCGCCCGAACTGCTAGAACTGGCCCCCCTGGTAAAGGTCGCCCCGCCAAGTTGTTCAACAGAAACCTGGCTCAGGCCCCCGATAGCCGCTGACCGGTTGCTCCCCCCAACAACTGGTGCGCCCGCTGCAACCGCCGCAGCACCTCCTCCGGCTGAGGATGGCGGCTCAGACAGGCCCTGAGTGCCGCCAGGGGTAAATCCGCCGCGTTGCGCCCCGGCACCCAATGCCCTCCCGGCCCCAGCATGCTGTAGCGCGTCCGGCTGTACTCCCACAGGTCAAACGCCTCCGCCAAGTTCAGCAAGCGCAGGATAAGCGGCATATTGATTTCCCCCGGCGTCTCAAACCAGGGGGGCAAGTTCACCGCCCATTGCTCATACCAATCGCGTCCCAGGGCTTGAATAGCAGCCTCCTCCAGCCGTTGCAGGATGGGAGGCAAAACCTGCGGGGCCTTGGGCAACAAGGGCAACGTCTGCAGGTGGGTGTCGAAATCACTGGGGCGAGCCGCACCTATACTCAAAGTATGCACCTGGGGATGGCTCAGGCAAAACAGGTCATTAAACACCAACGGGTGCAGGGGTTGGCAAAGGCGCACGAGCTTTTCAGGGGGATTGTACAAATGTCCGCCCTTGTCGCTCGGACTAATAATAAACACCCCCATATCCTGTTGTTGTGCCGCCAGGATTGCCGGCCAATTCTCTTGAAAAATGTAATACCAGTGTAGATTGACGTAATCAAATTCGCCGGTCTGAATCGCCTGGGTGATCAAGCTAACGTGCCCATGGGTAGAAAATCCCACAAAGCGCACCCGGCCTTCCCGTTGCCATTGGCGCACCAGGGGTAAACACACCTGCAAACTCCACTCCAAATGCTCCGGTAAATTTATGCCGTGAATCGCTAATAAATCCACATACTCCAATTGCAAGTAGCGCAACGACGTGGCGAATTTTTCCGCAAACACCTGGGGGTCGGGACTGGGGGGCACCTTCGTCTGCACAATGAGTTTTTCGCGGGGAAATTCTCCCAGCACCCAACCCAATTGCATTTCGGAAGTGCCGTATCCCCGCGCCGTTTCGATATGGGTGATACCGACCTCCCAGGCCCTGTGGATGGTCGCCCGCAAATTCTCCTGGTTTTCCTTGGGGATGGCCGCTGGGTCCTGGTCTTGCCATTTGTACTGATACCGCATCCCGCCGCAGGAAAACACCGGCATGGGCAATTCGGTGCGGCCAAAACGGCGGTACTCCATCGCAGTTAATCGTTCGTACCGAAGATGGATGTCAAGTCGAGCATCAACCCCGGCAACACATCGTCACCGGTCAAGGGCTGGGCAAAATCCACGGTTTGCGGCGGTTGCTGGGGGCGGTAGATGGTGACGGTGCGGGTTTGGGGGTCAATCAACCAGCCCAGGCGCGCGCCGTTATCCAGGTACTCCTGCAGCTTGGCCTGCACCAGGGACTTGTCATCCGACGGCGAGAGCAACTCCACCACGAAATCGGGGCACACCGGCGCAAAACCCCGCCGCTGCTCCGGTGTCAAACCGTCCCATTTCTCCTTGGGAATCCAAGCCACATCGGGAGAACGAATCGCCCCATTCGGCAACCGAAACCCCGTTGACGAATCAAACGCATAACCCAGCCCTGTCTGCCGGTTCCACAGGCTGAGCGCCACTGCCAGTTCCAAGTTGAACCGGCCCGTTTCCCCAGCCGTTGGTGCCATGGCGATGAGTTGCCCGTCGGCGGTCAATTCCCAGCGCCAGTCAGGATTGGCCTTGACCCACTCGCCAAATTCGCTTTCCGTCCAGCGCAACGTCGGGGGAATCCGCAGCGGCAAACCCGTCGCCATACGCCCATTCTACAACAGACCAGCTTGCTTTTTGTACAACGTTAGTGCAACAGGCAGGGTTCCGATGGCCCAATTGGCATTGCAGGCGGAGACAGCGGTTGCCAGAGGTTGGGAAATCCTCTAGAGTGGGGACGAATGCTGTGGTCTAGTGAGGAGTCTGCGGATGGCCATTCACTGGTTGCAGGCGCTGGAGGTGGGGAAATACATCGTGACGCAGCGGCTGCGAGGGCGCAAAAAATTTGCCCTGACTTTGATGTTGGAGCCCCTGTTCCGGTGTAATCTGGCCTGCGCCGGCTGTGGCAAGATTCAGCACCCCCCCGACGTGTTGAAACGGCACTTGACGCCGGAGGAGTGCTTCCGCGCGGTGGAGGAATGTGGCGCGCCCATCGTGGCGATTCCGGGCGGGGAACCCCTGCTCCATCCTCAGATTGACGAAATTGTGGCGGGGCTGGTGGCGCGGCGCAAGTTTGTGTATCTTTGCACCAACGGCCTGCTGCTGGAAAAAAACCTGCACAAGTTTAAGCCGTCCCCTTATTTTTCCTTCAGCGTTCACCTGGATGGGATGCGCGCGCTGCACGACAAATCTGTGAACCGTCCGGGCGTGTTTGATATCGCCGTAAGCGCGATTAAAGCGGCGAAAAAAGCCGGTTTTCGCGTGACGACCAACACCACCGTTTTTGAGGGCACGAAACCAGAGGAGATTCAAGAGCTGTTTGATTTCCTGACGGAATTGGGTGTAGACGGGATGATGGTATCGCCAGGGTATAGCTACGAGCGGGCGCCGGACCAGGAGCACTTTCTCAAGCGGGAACAGACGCGGGCCTTGTTCCGGGAAATCCTGGCCCCCTATCGCAAAGGGTTGAAGAAATGGAACTTTAACCACAACCCGCTGTTTCTGGATTTTCTCATCGGGGAAAAGGACTACGCATGCACGCCGTGGGGGATGCCCAGCTACAGCGTCCTGGGCTGGCAAAAACCCTGCTATCTGCTCGATGAGGGCTACTGCCAAAGCTATCAGGAATTACTGGAAACCACTGACTGGGACAGGTACGGCCACGCCAGCGGTAACCCCAAATGCCGCGACTGCATGGTGCATTGCGGGTACGAACCGACGGCGGCGCTAGAGGCGATGGCACCCGCCAATGCGGCCCGTTCCTTGGCCAGTGTGCTGGGTCTAGGGCGGTAACGCCCGAACGCGGTAAGATAGATAACAGTCCATCGCCGGGGTGTGCGCCTGTGTCTGCCGTGCCGACGGTTGCTGATACCAAGCGGGCCTTCTACCAGCATTACCCCCGTCCTATCCATTCGGTTTATCAACGGGTGGTGGAAGAGTTGCTTGTGGAAATGCACTTGCTTCACGTGAATGTGGCGTTTCGCTACCAGCCGCTCTACGCCCTGGGGGTGGTGACGGCGTTTGACACGTTAATGCAGCACTATACGCCGCCAGCGCACCGGGATTTGATTTTTCAGGCGTTGTGCCGGGCGTTGCACCAGGACCCCCAGCAGTATCGAAAGGATGCGGAACGACTGTTGACCCTGGCCCAGGGAGACAGTGGCGCTCGGTTGCGTGCGTGGCTGGCCCAACCGGAAACCCCCCTGGCGGAACAGGACCCCCTGCAGCGGGAGTTGCGGGACTGGGTGACGCCACCGGTGCCCAAGTACAGTCGTCTGGCGGCGGTGGGGCTGTGGACGCTGGTGCAGACAGTGCTGCCGGAGGCTTCCGAACAGTGGTCTTTCGCGATGCAAACCTTAGCCCAGGCGCTGCAGTGGAATCCGGAAAGGGTGCAGCGGGATGTGGACCTCTATCGCAGCACGCTAGAACGGTTGACGCAAGCGCGGGCGATGTTGGCGGATATGCGCAAGGGGAGCGCCCCCACGCCGCCGGCTACTGTGACGGCTTCCTAGGGCTTTACCACGCACAAGGAGGAGAACCAATGGCTACCAGTCGCCGGGTGGAGCGGGTCGCCGAACTCATCAAGCGGGAGATCAGCCAGTTGTTGCTCAAGGGCATCAAGGACGAGCGGGTAGGGCAAGGACTGGTGAGTGTCACTGATGTAGAAGTGTCGGCGGATTTGCAACATGCCCAGGTGTATGTGAGTATTTACGGGTCGCCGGAGGTGCGGGCGCAGACGATGGCGGGTTTGCAGTCGGCCACGGGCTACGTGCGCTCGATGCTCGGGCAACGGATTCGCCTGCGGCGGACGCCGGAGGTGGTCTTTCGCGAGGACACGTCCTTAGAGCGGGGAAGCCGCGTCATTGCCCTGTTGAACCGGTTGCAGCAGGAGCGCGCTACGCCGCCGACACAGGAGTAATGGCGATGTTGTAGGTCAATTCGCCCGTGACGCCAGGTGTCAGAACCTGACCGGTCAAAGGCAGGGTGTCTTGGGGATAGGGGCGGGCGGTTAGGGCTACGTAGCGGTCGTTGACGGCCAGACCGTGGGTGGGGTCATAACCCCGCCAACCGGCGCCCGGGAGATAGACCTCGGCCCAGGCATGGAGATGCCGGTGCGGCCAGCTTGGGTCTCCCTCGTGGTAGCCGCTGACAAAGCGGGCCGCCAACCCCATCGCGCGACACACGGCGATAAACAGCATCGTCAAATCCCGGCAAGCTCCCTCTCGGCGTTGCCACGTCAGACCTGCTGGCCAAGCAGCGCCCGTTGGACGAATGATGTGGGTGCATTTGTCGTGGATGGTCTGGTTCAACCGCCACAGAAACGGCACCACCTGGGCGTCGCTTGCTAGCCACAGCTCTTGCGCCAGGGCGATGGCCGCCGGATCCGGTGGTTCGGTCGCTAGGTACGGCTGCAATTCCTGGCGCAGGCGGTGGGGGTACTCCAGCGGCAAGGTCACCGCCCAAGGCTCTAGCAGGAAATCAAAGGGATTGTCCCGGTAGGTGCGCACCACCGTCTCCATCTGGAGATACAACGCTGTAATACCCGCAGGCGGGAGCAAAATGGTTTCGGTGCTCCCATCGAGCGCGATGTTGCTGTAAAGACGCTGAGGGGGTGGGTCTATCTGCAACTCGTAGCACTCGACCGCTTGGGCGCAATCGCTCCGGGGATGCAAGCGCACCACCTGCGGCGACAACTGCACCGGCTGGGGATAGGTGTAATGCAGGCTGTGACGGATGCGATAACGCATGGGTAGACAGGGGCATTTTGCTACAGTATGCACAGCAGAGGCGCAGCCAGGGGGTTAACCATGCAACAACGCCGGCGGTGGGTTTGGGCTATAGGGTTCACGGCCCTGGCGGCGGGGTGTCAAGCAGTCGGCCCGTTCAACCCGTCGCCGTCGCTGGAAATCGAATTGCTCTTCGGTAGCGCCTTGAAGGAATTCTGCGCACAGGCGGTTCCCGAATTCAACCAACGCCAGCCCCGCTTGGCCGATGGCACACGCTTTAGCGTGCGTTGCACCACCCTGGGGTCGGGCGATGTGGTGACGCGCGTCGTGAGTCTGGCCCAGCAGTGGCAACAGGGACTGGTCAAGGAAACCGACCCCCAATTTCCTACCTTGGTCTCGGTGGACGGGGACATTTACCACAGTCAACTGGTCTATCGCATCAATCAACTGTTTCCGGGCCGCAAATACATCCCCGATGTGACCGAGGCGCCCTTGATCGCCTACAGCCCGATGGTGTTCATGGTGCCGGCGGAGGTGGCTGGTTCTGTGCAGAAGATGGATTCCGTCTATCGCGCTATCGTGTCGGCGACCACCTTTCAGGACATCGACCCCAAGGCCCCGCCGTTGAAAATCTTTTTTGTCCAGACGGCCCCTACCCGCTCCAATTCCGGCTTGCAGAGTCTGGTCGCCCAATTTGCCGAGGTGTCGGGCAAACCGCCGGAGCAATTGACGGTGCAGGACGTGCAAACCTACCTTCCGCAGGTGCAAAAAATCCAGGCCAAGGTCACCCGCTACGGCATTTCCACCGGCAGTCTGGCGCGCGATATGGTCAAATACGGTCCGTTTTGGGCCTCCATCGGCGCGGTCTATGAATCGTCCGTGATCGAGGCCAACCAAAAAACCACGCCTGGCCAGACCCGCTACGTCGCCGTTTATCCCAAAGCCACGTTCACCTCCAACATGCGGGCGATTTTGCCCAATGCCCCCTGGGTGAGTCCCCAGGAGCGGGAAGCCGCCCAGCAGGTCATCGAATTCCTGCGCTCCCAACCGGTTCAGGAACGGGCAGCCCGTTTGGGATTGCGACCGGGTGCGCCGGGTGTGCCCCTGGGCAATCAATTCACGCCGGCCAACGGGGTGCAGCCTAAGCCCACCTATGACTCCCTGCGTCCGCCGGCGCCGGAGGTGGTGGAGGCGATGCTCCGGGCCTGGGAGACCGTCGCCAAGAAACCGTCGCGGGTAGTGGTGGTCGTGGACGATTCCGGTTCCATGCGGGGGCCTAAGCTGGCAGCGATGCAGCAGTCTCTTTACACCTACATCAACAACCTGAATCCCAGGGACGAACTGGTGCTGATTCGCTTTAGCTCCCAGGTGGATGCGCCGGTTTTCATCCGGGGCGATGCGGCGGGCAAACAACAGGGACTGGCCTTTGTAAACAACCTGCGCGCGCAGGGGGCCACCGCGCTCTACGACGCCGTGGGGCAAGCAGTCACCTGGCTACGGCAAAACCTGCGCCCAGGGGCGATCAACGCCGTGCTGGTGTTGACCGATGGGGAGGACACCAACTCCCGCACCAGCCTGAGCCAACTGGAGCAGCAACTGCGACAAAGTAACTTCGAAACCGATGTGCGCATTGGCTTTTTCACCATCGGCTATGGCGAAGAAGGAGAGTTTAACCCGCAGGTTCTCCAGCAGATTGCCACCTTGGGCGGGGGGTATTACCAGCACGGGAAACCGGAGACGATTGCCGCCGTCATGGCCGACCTGCAGTTGGAGTTCTAAAATAGCCACAGGGAGCGGTAGGTGTGGGGAATGCACATTGCCTGGTTAGGAAAAAAATCGCCCTTTTGTGGCAATGTCACCTATAGCCGCGAAGTGACCAACGCCCTGCGGGACCGGGGGTATCATGTGAGTTTTCTGCACTTTGCACCCCCTAGCGAGTGTGAATCGGACCAGGACTTTTCCCTACCCTGTCTGTACAAATCTCAGATCTATACCCTACCCAGTCCAGGGGCGACCCAAGCGCTGTTACGCACCTTGAAAAAATTGCGCCCTGATGTCCTGCATGCTTCGTTGACCCTGTCGCCGCTGGATTTCAGCTTGCCGGACATTTGTGGGGAGTTGGGGATTCCCCTGGTGGCAACGTTTCATCCCCCTTTTGCCAGCCGCCGGTTGAACTTGGCCGCCAGCACCCAGTTTTTGACCTACCAGTTGTACGCCCCTTGCCTGAGCCACTACGACCGGGTAATCGTCTTTTCGCGGTTGCAGCAGGAATTGCTGGTGCGGTTGGGGGTGCCGGAACAGCGGCTATGCGTAATTCCCAACGGCGTGGACCCCGACCGCTATGCCCCCGGCTGGAGCACCCTTAAAAGCGAGCTAAACGCGGATTGCGTGTTCATCTACCAGGGGCGGATTGCCCTGGAAAAAAACGTGGAGGCGCTCCTGCGGGCCTGGAAAGCAGCGGACCTGGGACCCCGCGTGAAGTTACTCATTGTCGGCAATGGCCCCTTGGCCCCCAGCCTGATGGCCCACTACGGCCCGGAGCAGGGCGTGCTGTGGCTCGGGTTTGTGGCCCAGGAAAGGGAGCGGATCCGCCTGTTGCAGGGAGCTGATGTTTTTGTCTTGCCATCGCTGGTGGAGGGCTTGTCCCTGTCGCTTTTGGAGGCGATGGCCTGTGGCCTGGCCTGTGTGGCCACCGATGCGGGCGCTGATGGGGAAGTGCTCGAGGGCGGGGCCGGGATTGTTCTGTCCACCCAGGGCGTGGCGACCCAGTTGCGTACCCTGCTGCCGATGCTGGTGCAACAGCCGGAGTTTCGCCGCATTTTGGGGGTTAAGGCCCGCCAGCGGGTGCTAGAGCGCTACACCTTGAGTCACAATCTGGACCGGTTGGAAGCCCTCTATGCCCAAGTGGTCCGTCCGGTCTGCGCTTGCTGACCCGCGTTATCTGGCGTGGCAAGCCCTGCGGGCGATTCAGGCGGGTCAACCGACGGAAACCGCCCTAGCGCCCTACCTAGACAACGGGCTGAAGGAACCTGACCGGCGCCTGTTGATGGAACTGGTGTGCGGGGTCACGCGCCAGCGGGGGTTTTTGGATGCAGTGATTGACCAGTTAGTGCCTCGTTCGCCGCCGGTGCCGGTGCGGCTGCTGTTGCGGCTGGGGCTGTATCAACTGCACTTTTGCCAGCAGATTCCCGACTTTGCGGCGGTAGACACAACGGTGGCCCTGGCAGAACAGGTGGGTTGTCAGCGCTGGCGCGGGTTGGTGAACGCCGTTTTGCGGCATTACCTACGGGTGGTGGGCGACCCGCCCCGGCATTTCCCCTTGCCGTTACCAGCCGAACCAGCTGCCGCGTTGGCCTTGCAGTACAGCTATCCGGCGGAGCTGGTCCAACACTGGCTGGCCCAACTGGGTCATGCCGAAACTGAACAGCTCTGTCAGTGGTTCAATCAACCGCCGGTAACCTACCTGCGAGTCAACCGCCTGCGCACCGATGTCCCAACGGTCGTGGCCCAATTTCAGCAGGCGGGTTTAGCAGCGCATCCCGTTCCCGAGCTGCCCGGCGGGCTACAGGTCACCAGCGGCGGCAAAGTGACCACCTGGCCCGGATTTGCCGACGGCCACTGGACTGTGCAGGATGCGGCGGCCCAATGGGTCTCGCTCATTCTCGACCCGCAACCGGGCGAAACTGTGATAGACGCCTGCGCTGCGCCGGGGGGTAAAACCACCCACATTGCTGAACTCATGCGCGACCACGGCACCGTCTGGGCCTGCGAGCTTCGCCCCGACCGTCTCGTACAACTGCAAGCCAATGTCCAGCGTTTGGGATTGACCTGTATTCGCTATCGCCTGGGAGACGCCCGCCGCTTTGCAGACTGGCGCAACCAAGCCGACCGGGTCCTGGTGGACGCGCCTTGCAGCGGCTGGGGAACCCTGCACCGGCACCCTGAAGCTCGCTGGCGCTATCGCACGGAGGAGCTAGCTCGGCTGGTGCAGTTGCAGCGGGAACTGTTGCAGGCGGCGGCGACCTGGGTGAAACCGGGGGGCATTTTGGTCTATGCCACCTGCACGCTGAACCCGGCGGAAAACGTCCAGCAAATCCAGCAGTTTCTGGCCCAACATCGCACTTGGGAGGTGGTTCCCCCGTCGTTACCCGCTTCGCTTGCCAGCGCTCTGGACCCCCAGACCCACACGGTAACCTTTTGGCCCCAGCGCCACCGGATGGACGGGTTTTTTATCGCCAAGTTACGCCGGCGCTAGGCTATCCTGACTTCATTTGGTAGCAACGACCGCCACGTTCCAGGCCCAGCGTTTCAGGCCCGGCAGGCGCTTCAACCAGTGATCCACTTTTTCCAAGCGCGTATAAAGGGGTTGCAAGCGCCGGTGTTCGGCAATGATTTTTTTCCAATAGCGTTCCCGGTTGGGGTTCACCTTTTCAATGAAGTAGAACTGCAAGAAAATCCAGAGGGTTGCCAACCAAAACGTATCCCAGGCGATATGGCGAAATAAGGGGCGAATGTGTCGAATGATGTTGATAGACAAGGGCCGTTCATCAGGGGTACGCACCTGGGTCGCCAAGCGCCGGTACACGTTGATGATGGGATTGTGAATCAAAGGGTCCCAAAAGCAAACGTGACCGCCTGGTTTAACAACTCGTCGCATTTCTTGCAGGGCCAGGAGCGGGTCGGGTAAGTGATGCAGTAAGTTGGCCGCATAGACAATATCAAACGTATTATCGGGAAAGTCAATCGCCATGGCGTTCACAACTTTCGTGCCAATTGTTACCCCGTATTGGTCGGCTAATTTTTGGGCCACGTTCAACATTTCGGGGGCGTAATCAGCAGCAATACAATTGGCTCCCCGCAACGCGAAATAGACGCTGTTTTCACCCGCGCCACAGCCCAAATCTAGGACCGATTTGCCGCGCATATCTCCCAGATGGCTAAGAATAAACCGGTTTTCGGGGGCGGTGCAGGCAGTGAAGTAGTCCACAACCGGAATTTCATCGGTGTCTATCACCTTGGCCCAGGCGTCGTGAAAGGCCCGTTCCCTGGCTAAGATGTCGTCAAACATGGGGCGTTCCTTCCGTGACCGCGTAGGGGAGGGGGTCGGTGATGCCTGCTTCGCGAAATCCAGCGCGCCGCAGGATGCAACTGTCGCACACCCCACAGGCAATTTCTTCCCCCCGATAGCAAGACCAGGTCAGTTCCCACGGCACCCCCAGGGTTTGCCCCAGCCGGATGATGTCGGCTTTGTGCAGATGCAGTAGCGGCGCGGTCAGCAGGATGGGTTGTCCTTCCCGGCCTTGTTTCGTGCCCAAGGTATAAACTTGCTGCATGGCGGCCAGGTAGTCTTCCCGGCAGTCGGGATAACCCGAGTAGTCCAGCGCATTGGCGCCAATGTAGACCCGCACAGCGCCTAGGACTTCGGCCCAGGCGAGGGCAAAGCTCAAAAAAATCGTATTGCGGGCAGGGACGTAGGTGATGGGAATCCCCTGGTTCATCTCGGCAGGCAAGCGGTGGCGCGGCAAGTCCAAATCCCGCTGAGTCAAGGCCGATCCCCCCCATCGCCCCAGCACAAGCGGCACAATTTCGTGTTGGATGACGCCCGCCCGTTGCGCAATCGCCTGAGCAGCCTGCAGCTCCCGCCGGTGCCGTTGGCCATAATCAAACGACAGGGCGTAACAGTCATAGCCGGCGGCTTTGGCCTGGTACAAAACAGTGGCCGAATCCAGCCCGCCCGATAGCAGCACCACCACCCGCTGGTTCATGATTCATCCCGGCGCGACTATTGTTAGAATGATCACCATGTTAGGGAACATGGAAAACCTGTGGAGAACCGAACAGGTTTTGGCTACTGGATACTCTTTCGCTTTGAGGAGACCGCCGATGCTACACCGTAAACTATATCAACTCTGCTGCGACGGTCGCGAAGTGTGGATTTATCTCAGGGACCAGCAACGGATGATCGAGCGGGCTCGGATTGTCGATATTGAGGGAGACCTGGTAACCTTACGCTACGAAACCGAAGAAGACGACGAAATCTGCTCCTGGGAAGAAATGGTGCGCATCGAGAGCATCGGTTCCATTACCCAAAAAATTGCGTCCGTCCCGCGGGGCGACCTGGAACCCCTGGTTTCCGATGAGTGCCCGGAAGCGGAACAAATTCGCGAAGACTAGGCCCGCAACGCCCGCAACAAGCGCGTGAGTCCCCGCCAGAATCCGCCGCTTGGCGTTGGGGGATTGAGCAACTGGTCCAACGTCTCCGCATCGGGGTTGGTGGGAACTTCACCAGCAGGTTGATAGTCGCCGTTGCTGGTCTCTCGCCAAATTTGCCAGGGGTTGGGGTAACAGCGCAGGACGGCTCCCCCTTCCACCGGGCGCAGGTGATAGGCCGTGACCAAAGTCTGCAAAAACTCTCGCCGCAATCGCCGGCCCGCATAGCCAATCCCCACAGTGCCTGCATCTTCCAAGCGGGCGTTGAGCAAGATGACTGGACAAGGGGCCGTTTCCACGAGCAACCGAACTTCCGTGACAGCTGCCGGATCCGGTGCAATGACCACCACCCCTTGGTCAGTCGGTTGATGGGGTTCCCGCAAGGTTTCCAAGCGCCAGGGCACATCCCCCCAATCCCGTCGGGCCAGGGCGGCGGCTCCAGCATCGGGAAAAACCACCCGTCCGGCGGCGCCCCATTCCGTGAACGCCTGTAAAAACGCCCACCCTAGCGCCATGGGTTTCACATCAGGTAGCCACAGTTCCACCAGCAAACGGGTTTCGCCAGCCGCTATCGCCTGTTGAGTCGCCATCTGGGCCTGGGCAATCGCCTCCGGCAGGGTTTGGGGCAAGGTCATAGGTGGTCGTTCGCCAGTAAGTCATCTATATTATGGGGAAAATGTCACGCTAAACACTGGTTTGGATGGTCAACTTTTTACTCGGTCTGCTAGTGGGGGTCATCGGACTCCTATGGATGTGGCAACGCTATCAGCGTGTGCGTTCCCAGTGGCAAAAACGTTTACAGCAATCAGAAGAAACAACCCAAAGTTACCAGCAAGAACGGGATGCGCTCATTCGGCAATATCAAGAACTGACCCAACGGTTACAGGCGCTGGACGAAGCGTATCAAGCCGCCGTACAAAGAGTTAAGGAACTTGAACAAGAAAATCAGCGTTACAAACAACAGGTTCAACGCCTGGAAACCGACCATCGAATCGCGATTCAGCGTGTCCAGGTTCTTGAAGCAGAAAATCAACAATTACAAACCGACTGCACGGACTTCCAGAAATATGCTCAGGCAATTGAAGCAACCCATCAACAAACCCAAGCAGACTATCAGGATGCCATTAATCAAATCCAAGTTTTGGAGACACAGAAGCGACAACTACAGCAGCGAGTAGACCAACTCCTAGAGTGCATCAATCAACCAACATGCAGACCAGCGTCCTATTGTTTCAGCCGGCACCCAGACGAATTCCCATATTGCTGTCATCTTTGAAGCTACTGAACAAGACCTGTATCCCGATGAAATTTATGACACTATTCTGAGTATCCTGAAAATCTACGCCAATAGCTTGCCGGAAGAATACCGTCGCCGCCATCACATTTTGCAAGACATTTTGAATTGCAATCCCCCTTCTGGCCGCCGCGATGAGCTTCAACAAACGATCAAATCCCTATTTGCCAACTATCAAGGCAAAACCGAGCGTCTTGTCCGAGATTTAGTTGATTTAGGCTTTGAGTTTTTAGATAGCCCGAACCACTACAAGGTGAAATGGTGTGGTGATGACCGTTATGTATTCTCATTTGCGAAAACACCAAGCGACTACCGAGCCGGTGCCAATATTGCCCGCGACCTGATTCGTTTACTGTTTTGACATGCGAAGGATGGCCATCATGAATACCTTGCGTCGCTTGTACCGTTCTCTAAAATATGCTTGCTTCCAATTCATGCATCACTGGAAATACGGCAGCAGTCGTGCTGGTTCTCCGTACTGGGAAAGTGTGATTCAGACCTTAGAAAGGGAAAAGTCAGTATTGGAACGGCGGAACAGCGAACTCAGGCGGGTCAATCAAGAACTTCAGAGCGAGCGCCAGCAATTGCGATATCAAGTTGACCAGATGACTAGGGAGAATCGAGAACTTGCTAATCAAAAACTTATCCTGCAGGGGCGTTGTCAGGAGTTAGCTGACCGACTGGGTCAATGGCAACAGGAAAATCAAAGTCTCAGAAACCAGCTCCAGCAATTGCAAGTTGAAAAGGTTCAGCTACAACAGGAGAACCAGAATTTTGCAGGTCAGCTCCAGCAATTGCAAATCGAAGTAACTGGCTACAAAGAAAGCCTAGATAGATAAAACCAGTACTTACAGGATTTGGCTCAAGAAAACGAAGCCCTGCAAGTCGCTCTCCACCAGCAGGAGCAAGAATGTAAAAAACTGCAAAGTCAAACGGAGCAGCAAGCGCAAGAAATTGCTCAACTACGGGAGCAGTTAGAATGGTACCGGAAACCGAGTTCGAATCTGGAATTTAGAACCGGTGAGCGCGGCCTTTACGAAGGTGAAATACGGGACATGATACTGATGATTCTCAGGCAACATCTCGAAAGTTTACCGGCGGATCCGAGAGACTATCCACGACGCAAGGATATTCTACGCGATGTACTAGCGCATAATTCCCGTCACGGTGAAATGGACCAACTCCGCCAGAATATTAGACAGCTCTTTCAGGGTTACACGAAGTGGAATGACCGTATTGGCGAAGAATTGAGACATTTGGGTTTTCAATACTCAACCGACGGTGAACATTGCAAGGTAACTTGGCGCGGTGATAAGCGCTATACCGTTACCATCTCGACAACACCGGGTGACAAAAAGAATGCAGGCCACACTGTTATACAGAACTTCAACCAAACGTTTTTCTGAAGAGTCATTCGCCTACTATGGAAAAAGAAGGGGCTGGGAGATAGGGAGCGAATGGAACAGCGGGCGCGGAAGGTGGTGTTGGCCTACTCGGGCGGGGTGGACACAACGGTGTGCATTCCTTACCTGCGGCACGAATGGGGCGTCGAGGAAATCATTGCGCTAACGGTGGATGTGGGACAAGGGCTGACGCTGGAGATGGCGGACGCACCGGAACTGGAAACCCGCCGGCAGCAGGAATTGGAAGCCATTCGCACGAAAGCCTTGGCCGCCGGCGCTAATGTGGCTTTGGTAAAAGACGCGCGGGAGACGTTTGTGCGGGAGTATGCCCTGCCGGCGATTCAGGCCAATGCCCTCTACGAGGGTCGCTATCCGCTTTCGACGGCGCTGGCTCGCCCCTTGATCGCTCGCCTGCTGGTGGAAGTGGCCGAAGAGTACGGCGCGGATGCGGTGGCCCACGGTTGCACAGGCAAGGGCAATGACCAGGTGCGGTTTGATGTGGCGATTGCGGCGTTGAATCCCCGGCTGAAAGTCCTGGCGCCGGCGCGGGAATGGGGCATGAGCCGCGAGCAGACGATTGCCTACGGGGAGCGATTTGGGCTGAGTTTTCCGGTCAAAAAGTCGTCCCCCTACAGCATTGACAGTAATTTGTTGGGGCAAAGTATTGAGGCGGGGCCGCTGGAAGACCCCTGGCTGGAACCACCGGAAGAGATTTACACGCTGACCCGTTCGGTCGCCCAAGCGCCCCCTTTGCCGGAGTACATCACGGTGGATTTTGTCCAGGGACAACCGGTGGGTGTGAATGAGGAACCCCTGCCGCCAGTGGCGTTGATGGAGCAGTTGAATTTCCTGGCGGGGCGACATGGCGTAGGCCGGATTGACATGATCGAAAACCGGCTGGTGGGGATTAAATCGCGGGAGGTGTACGAGGCGCCAGGGTTAGCGGTGTTGATAACGGCGCACCAAGCCCTGGAAAGTTTGACCCTGACGCGGGATGTGACCCATTACAAGTATGGGATTGAGCGCACCTATGCCGAACTGGTCTATAACGGGTTGTGGTTTAGCCCCCTGAAAGCGGCACTGGATGCGTTTATTCAAGAGACACAAAAACGGGTGACAGGGACAATTCGCTTGCGGCTCCATAAGGGCACGGCAACGGTGGTGGGGTGGCAATCGCCCTATTCCCTTTATGACCCTGATTTGGCGACCTATACCGAAGGGGACCGGTTTGACCACCAAGCAGCGGAAGGATTCATTTATGTGTGGGGATTGCCGCTGCGGGTCTGGGCGCAAGTGGGACAAAAGCATCCGCCGGTTTAAGGGTTAAAGTGGAAGAAAAACGATGGGCAAAACCCGCACGTATCATGACCCAGTGCATGGGGCAATTACGCTCGATGGGCGGGACCCGGTCGAGGCGCTGTTGATTCGTTTGATTGATACACCCCCATTTCAACGCCTGCGCCGGTTGCGTCAATTGGGAGCGGCCAGTTTTACGTTTCATGGGGCGGAAGGGTCGCGGTTTACCCATTCGCTGGGGGTGTTGTGGGTGGCGCGCCGCGTGTTTGACCGGTTGCAAAATCATTACCCAGAATTAAAACCCCATCGGGCGGTGGTATTGGTAGCGGCGTTGTTTCACGATTTGGGTCATGGCCCCTACAGTCACACCGGCGAAGAAATGTTCCATTATCACCATGAACATTGGACGCAAAAAATTCTGGAACAGGACCCCAGCATTCGTTCGCTTTTAGATGGGTTTGACTCCGAATTGATGCCGAAGGTTTTGCAAGTTTATCAACAGGTCTATCCCCTAAAGTTTGTGGGGCAATGGGTGTCGGGACAATTGGACTGCGACCGGTTGGATTATCTGATGCGGGATAGTTATCTGACTGGGGCGGCCTACGGGCGGTTGGATTTAGACCGGATTCTGGCGGCGATTGATTACGACCCCGATAGCGGCGGGTTAGTCGTGCATCGCAAGGGGCTGGCGGCGATTGAACATTACCTGGTGGTGCGCTATTTCATGTATGTCCAGGTGTACAGCCATCGCAAAAATGTGGCGGCCACGTGGATGCTCTGCCGGTTGATAGAGCGCGCCAAACAAGACCCCCAAGTGCTCTTTTGTGACTCAACAATGCACCGCTGGCTAACTCAACCCATCGAGGCGCTCGAACTCCCGGATTATTTAGCCGCCGATGATGACGTTGTGAACTATCACCTTCATCGCTGGACAGAGGCATCAGACCCGGTGATTGCGGATTTGTGCCGGCGATTTTTGCAGCGCGATTTGTTCAAAGCGACGGAGGTGACCCGCTGGAGTGAGGCGCAACAGCAGGAGTTGCTGGCGGATATTCAACAGGCGGTCCGACAAAAGGGCTGGGATGAACACTATTACTGTGGGTTGCACCGCCGTTCCATTCGCGGTTACACGCTGTATCAAAAGGGTATCCTGATGCAGACGGATGAGGGTCTGCGGGAGATTAACGAGCTGTCGCCGCTGGTGCAATCGTTGAGTCATCCCCACACCCGCGCGTGGTTGATCTATCCCCGTGACGTGACGGAACAGGTGATGACCTGGGTGCAGCGCCACGCCACGGTTCCCGAGGCAACAAATGGGCAAAGTTTTTAGGGGATAATTGGTTAGGGTTTTCTGGATGGGCTAGTGACGCTCCAAGGAACGGTTTATGTGCCCCCGCATCCATTGATCCAGCACTGGTTGGGGGTGGTGCGGGATAAACAAACGCCGAATGCCCTGTTTCGCCCGGCGCTGGTGGAATTGGGACGCTGGTTGACCTATGAGGCCATCCGGCGGGATTGGTTGCCGTTGACGACCGCAACGGTGGAAACCCCCCTGGCCCCTGCAACAGCGCAATTTGTGGACCCGACCGTGCCGCTAGTTTTGGTGCCGATTCTGCGGGCGGGGTTGACCTTGCTGGAGGGGAGCCAGAACCTGTTGCCCCTGGCGCGGGTGTACCACTTTGGAGTGATGCGCAACGAACATACCCTCGAACCGATGGTCTATCTCAACACCTTACCAGCGCAATTCGACCCCCAGACACGGGTGCTGGTGCTGGACCCGATGCTGGCGACGGGTGGGACAGCCATGACAGCATTGACAGCCTTGGTGGAACGGGGCGCCCAACCGGCCTACATTCGCCTGGTTTCGGTCATTGCCGCGCCGCCAGCTTTGCAAAAAATTACGAGCCATTACCCCCAGGTGCAAATTTACACCGCTGGCATTGACCCCGAACTCAATGACGTCGGTTTTATCGTGCCTGGCTTGGGAGATGCCGGTGACCGGAGCTTCGGGACGGGGTAAACTGGGAACAGGACTGGGAGAAATGTCCATGGAATCGCGAGGGGATGGTTTTGGCAAGGGCTTGCTGCTGGGGACCCTGTTTGGCGGTGTCATTGGCGGCGTCCTAGGGGTGATCATTGCCAATCGGTTAACGGCGCAATCCCGACCCCAACCTGTGAAAGCAGCCGGCAATAGTAACAACCTGCGCCAGAACCTAGAGGAGAAAATCAACCAGTTGAACGAAACAATTGACCAGGTGCGCGACCAACTGGCCCAGGCGAGTGCCGCCGCGAGTGAACCTGTCCCCGAACCCAGCGGGCGAGAATCTCCATGACAGTCGAGCGCTCGCTGCTGGCGTTTACTGCTGACGGCGTTCTCCTGCAACCCCCACCGGACTTCACCTTGCGGGGAACGGTGCAAGTGCCAGGCGATAAGTCCATTTCCCATCGCGCCTTGATCATTGGCTGCTTGGCCCAGGGGACCACCGTCATTGAAGGGATACTGCCTGCTGCCGACCCCCAGAGTACGGCCCAGTGTTTACGGGCGTTGGGGCATCGGATTTCGCCGCTCAATCCCCAACGCGTGGAAGTCACACCGGGAGCCTGGCAAGAACCGGACCAGGTGCTGGACTGCGGCAATTCCGGGACCACGATGCGCTTGCTGGCGGGCGTGCTCGCGGGTCGGGTGGAGCAGTTTTTCGTACTCACAGGGGATGCGTCGCTGCGGAGCCGGCCCATGCAACGGGTGGTTACGCCCTTACGCCAGATGGGTGCGGTGATGGATGGCCGCCAGAATGGGACGCGGGCGCCTTTGGCGATTCGGGGACAGCGGTTGCGGGCGATTGACTACGAAAGCCCGGTGGCGTCAGCCCAAGTGAAATCAGCGATTTTGCTGGCGGGATTAACGTGTGCGGGCGTGACCCAGGTGCGCGAACCCTACCCATCGCGGGACCACACGGAACGAATGCTGAAAGCCTTTGGGGCTGACATCGCCTGGGAAAACGCCGTGGTGGAACTGCGGGGGGGTGCCACGTTGCACGGTCAACGGGTAGTGGTGCCAGGGGACATAAGTTCGGCAGCGTTCTGGCTGGTGGCGGGCGCCATTACCCCCGGCGCAGACATTGTGATGACTAACGTGGGTGTCAATCCCAGCCGCACCGGTATCTTGGAAGTTCTGGAAGCGATGGGAGCGCGGATTGAATGGCTGAACCAGCGGGAGGTAGCGGGCGAACCCTTAGCCGATATCCGGGTGCAACACAGCGCGCTCCGGGGGGCAACCATTGGCGGCGCGTTGATTCCCCGCTTGATTGATGAGATTCCCATTTTGACCGTGGCGGCGGCCTTTGCCCAAGGGAAGACGGTGATCCGGGATGCGGCGGAACTGCGGGTGAAAGAGAGCGACCGGCTGACTGCGATGGCAACCCAATTGACCCGGATGGGCGTGCAGGTAGAAGAATACCCAGATGGTTTGACCATCTACGGGACCGACAAACCGCTGGTGGGCGCGGATTTGCATACCTACGACGACCACCGGATTGCCATGGCCTTGGCGATTGCGGCGTTAAACGCGCAGGGCAACTCTCATTTAGCGCCCGCCGATTGTGTGCGGATTTCCTATCCCGAATTCTGGGAGACGTTGCAGCAGCTCTATCACGGTTAATCCTTTGGCCCCAGCAGCAGGAACTCCAATTTATTCAAGTCCCTGAGAGCGTCGGCGGCGGACGGATACCGGTCTTGGGGATAATAGCGGGTCATGGCTTGCAAGATGTTCAATAAATGACCGTTTTGGGGGGTGCGCCAGGGGGTCAAATCCAGTTCGCCGTTGTGAACATCCCAGGGCAAATCGGTCGGAGGAACGCCCGTCAGCGCCTGCAGAGCCACCATGCCCAACGCATACAGGTCACTGTTGAATTCGGGGTAGCCCATGAGTTGTTCAATGGGTGCATACCCCCGCGTGCCAATCGAGACGCTGGCGGCATAGGGATCAGGTTGGGGCGACATTTCTTTCACCGCGCCAAAATCTATCAAAAAATAGTGGTCGCTTGCTGCTTCGTAGATGATGTTATCGGGTTTGATGTCGCGATGAATGACCGAGTGCCGGTGCATAAATTTCAGGATTTTGAGTAGATTTTTCACTAGGCCAAATACGGCTGGGACAGGCCAAGGCTTGCCATCGGCGAAACGTTCTCGCAACGACGGCCCGGCGATGAATTCTTCCACCAGATAAAAGTCCCCATCCTGTTCAAAATAGGCCAACAGGCGGGGAATGTGTTTGTAATGGCCTAGATTTTCCAGCACTCGAGCTTCCCGTTGAAACAATTGGCGGGTGCGCCGCAGTTTTTCGGGTTCCGTCAGAGGCACAGAGAGCAATTTTTTGACGACACACAGGGGCTTACCGGGCCGGTGCCAGTCCTGAGCGAGATACGTGCGCCCAAATCCGCCTTCCCCCAGCGGTCGCAGAATCTCGTAACGTCCCCCCAGGTGCGATGCCAATGTAGGCTTTGTCGCCTGGATACTCCGCACTGTCGCCAGTTGCGCCGCCACCCGAGCTGCTACCACCGGTAAATCCAGGGGTTTGGTGATGTAGTCATTCGCGCCCGCTTGCAGGGCAGTCACGACATCGGCGCTTGCTGCCCGACCCGTCACCATAATCACCGGTAGGACGCCTGGCGGGTGGGTTTAGCGAATCACTTTCAGCAAGTCCAGCCCCGTCATCCCTGGCAATAGCCAATCCAGCAACACCAAATCCCACCGGTCGCTTTGCAACAACTGGAGCGCTGTTTCGGGTTCACTGGCCGTTGCGACGCGGTAGTTGCCCTGCTGGCTGAGGAACCGTTGTAAGAGCTTGCGCATCAGGGGGTCGTCATCTACGACCAGCAGCGACGCCGACGTGCCCACATCCGTTTTCTCGTCTTCCATTACCAAACACTCCGACCCCCCACCGCTTATCTTAAAGGGTTGCAGCGGCGAGAAAGTCAACCCCCGTTAGGATGGAATTGACGGTGGTGTTGCGAGCAGCGATGGATTGGGCCAGCGTGGTTCACCAGGTCAAAACCGCTGCGTCGCCGGGGGCTTTGGTGGCGGCGGTGCAACGGGTCGCTGAATGGCCGGAGCCGTCCCAGGCGATTCCTTTGTTGATCGAGGTGCTGGGGTACAACAACCCGGCGGCGGCGCAGGTGGCCATCGCCAGTTTGCAGCGCTGGGGACGACAGGCGGTACCCGAATTGCTGGCACGGTTGGATGGCTACAACTATGGGGCCAGAGCCTATGCCGTGCGGGTCCTGGCGCACATTGGCGACCCCCGCGCTTTAGAGGTCTTGGAACAGGCGGCGCGCTACGACTTTGCTCCGAGTGTGCGGCGGGCGGCGATTCGGGGTTTGGGCAACATACAGTGGCAGGAACTGGCAACGCCAGAACCCTTACAGGAACGGGTGGCCCAGGCGCTCCGGGATTTGAGTGGCGATGGCGATTGGGGAATTCGCTATGCCGTGATTGTCGCCTGGGAATTGTGGCACCAGCGGGGGTTGCCGGGCTTTTTGCAGCCGCAGATGGACGCTTTACTCCAGCAGTTAGCCCGAGATGAGGACCGGGTTGTCCAAGCGCGCGCCCAGTGGGCTCTGCAAAGGTCTGATAAGTACGTTACCATGCCAAAAGAAGTCTGAAAGAGGCCAGCCATGAGCGTGACGCCCCAGCAGGTGTTGGAAGCCTTGCGCCCTGTCAAAGACCCGGAACTCCAACGCAGCCTGGTGGAATTGAACATGATCCGGCGCGTGCAAGTGGAAAACGGGCGGGTGTCGTTCCATCTGGTGCTGACCACGCCGGCTTGTCCCCTGCGGCAAATGATCGAAGAGGACTGTCGCCAAGCCGTGTTGCAGTTGCCTGGGGTCGAACAAGTCGAAATTGTCACCACGGCGGAAACGCCCCAGCAGAAATCCCTGCCCCAGCGGCAGCAGATTCCCGGCGTGCGCAACATCATTGCGGTCGCCAGCGGCAAAGGAGGTGTGGGCAAGAGCACCGTAGCAGTCAATCTGGCGGTGGCCTTGGCTCAGGCGGGCGCGCGGGTGGGGTTGCTCGATGCGGACATCTACGGCCCCAACGACCCGATGATGCTTGGCGTCAGTCACCAGCGCTTGGTCGTCGCCGACAGTCCCCAGGGGGAAGTACTGACTCCAGCGGAAAACTACGGCGTCAAGCTAGTGTCCATGGCGTTTTTGCTGACCCCCAGTCAACCGGTGATTTGGCGCGGCCCTATGCTCAACGGCGTGATCCGGCAATTTCTCTACCAGGTGCAGTGGGGCGAATTGGATTACCTGCTGGTGGACTTGCCGCCCGGAACCGGTGATGCCCAGTTGACCCTCGCCCAAGCGGTTCCGATGGCCGGCGCCGTGATTGTGACTACTCCCCAAAAGGTAGCGGTGGCCGACGCGCGCCGGGGACTGGAAATGTTCCGTCAACTAGGTGTGCCGGTGCTAGGCGTCATCGAAAACATGAGCTATTTCATTCCCCCGGATGCGCCCGAAAAACGCTATACCATTTTTGGCGAGGGAGGCGGTGTCCAGTTGGCGGAAACCCTGGGCGTGCCGTTGCTTGGGCAGGTCCCCTTGGAATTGCCAGTGCAGTGGGGGGGCGATAGCGGTCAACCGGTGGTGGTAGCGCACCCGGAATTGGCGTCGGCTAAGGCGTTTCGGGAGATTGCCGGCAAAGTCGCGGCGCGGGTGTCGGTATTGGCGTTAGGGGCATGATGGCAAGGGGATGGGGGTCGGGTCTAGGGCTGCTCATGGGATTGAGCCTGTTCCCGGCCTACGCCCAACCGCAGCGTGTGCAATTCCCACCCGGCGCTTCGTCCACGACCCTGCAGGCAACCGTACGGGGTTATCAGGTGGCGGAATACGTCCTGCGAGCCAGAGCAGGGCAGGTCATGTCCGTCCAGGTTGTTTCCGCCAATCCCCATGTAGTTTTCTCCATGTTTGACCAAGAGGGCCGCCACTTCCCTGGTTCTCCCGCCGAAACCACCCAATGGCGCGGTCGTCTCCCCAGCTCTGGCGACTATGTGATCGTTGCCGGTCTCACTCGAGCAGCAGCTCGCCGTACCTCTCAACCCGTGCGTTTGACACTCCACGTCACCATCCGCTGATTTTAGGACAGAACCTGCAGGGCGGCGGCCACCCCACTCCCTGGGGTCACGGGATGTCCCAACTGCTGCAATACCGCTTCCAGGGCGCTGATCACCGTCAACATTTCCCGCTCACCCGCAAACCCCAGATGCCCGATGCGGAAAATTTTGCCCTTGAGATGGTCTTGCCCCCCAGCGACCGCAATGCCGTATTGCTTCTTCAACAGGCTGCGCACCGCTTCCGGGTCCACCGTGGTCGGAGCTACCGCTGTGACGGCGGGGCTTGCGCACTCTTTGGGCCCCAATAGGGGCAATCCCAACGCCGCCATCGCCGCTTGCACCATCTGCGATGTCCGCCGATGCCGCGCAAAGATGTGGGGCAACCCCTCCTGCTGCATTAACTGCAAACTCTGGCGCAGGGCAAAAAACAGGTTCACCGGCGGCGTGAAAGGCGTGGTGTTCTTCGCTGCGTCTCGACGATATTGACCCAAATCGAAGTAGAACTTGGGCAGTTGGGCCGTCTGGTAGGCCTCCCACGCCCGCGCGCTCACGGCCACAAACCCCAGCCCTGGCGGAATCATGTAGCCCTTCTGGGACCCGGAGACGACCACATCCAAGCCCCATTCATCCATCGGCACCGGCGTCGCCCCCAAACTGGTCACCGCATCCACGATGATCAAGGCTCGCCCGTGGGCCTGGACGTAACGGTTGATCGCCTCCAGGTCGTTCAACACACCGGTGGAAGTTTCGCTGTGGGTAACAATCACCGCCTTGATGGTTTTTTCCGTGTCGGCGGCTAGCTTCTCCCCAAACGCCTCGGGATCTAGGGGTTGACCCCAAGGCGCCGTGATGGTCTCCACCTGCAATTGGAACGCTCGGCACAGAGCCGCCCATCGCTCGCCAAACTTGCCGTTGCACCCGCACAGCACCCGGTCCCCTGGACTCAAAAAATTGATAATCCCCGCCTCCATTGCGCCCGTGCCCGAGGCGGTCAGGATCAGCACGTCGTTATTCGTCTGGTGCAACCACTTGAGACCCGCCGTTACTTCCTCCATCAGGGCGCTAAACTCGCTGCTGCGGTGCCCAATGGGATGCTGGGCCATGGCCCGCAACACCGAATCCGGCACCAACGTCGGGCCAGGGATCAACAGCAGCGAACGGTCAAAGGTCATGGGCGCTTCACCGCCTTCAGGGTAGGTAACCTACTATACCACACCCCAGCGTCCTAGCGCTGACCAGTGGGCGTGGGAAGTTCGGGACGAGGCCGCTCGGGCAAACTCAACGGCGGCACCTCTGGAACTTCCGTCGGAGGAATCAACTCGCGCCGCGCCAAAACTACAGCGCCAATGAGCGCCATCAACAACAGCACCGATGCCAGCTCAAACGGCAGCAAGAACCCATTGAAGAAGTGCTGGCCGATGCGCACGATGGAACGGGCCGGATGGGGCGCCACCTGCACCGCCCAGGGCGTGGTAAAAATCATCGTCCCTAGCAATGCCAGCAGTCCAAAACAGACAAAGGTGGTCACGACCTGGCGCACTCCGGAGCGAGGCACCGGCGCAAACCGCTCCCGCTTGTTTACCAGCATGATGGCAAATAGGATCAGCACGTTCACCGACCCCACATAGATCAGAACCTGGGCGGCGGCTACGAAATCGGCATTCAGCAGGATATACATCCCCGCCAGGCTAATAAACACCCCCCCTAGCAGGAACGCCGAATGCACAATGTTGTCCAGCAGGACTACCCCCAGGGCGGCCAGGAGCATCATCCCGCTTAACACCGCAAAACTAACCAGCTGTACCCCTTGCCCTAAGGTCACAGCAGCGCCTCCTTTTGTGTTGTCCTTCCGTATTTTAACCCTGCGCCTGTTCCAGAATTTCCTCCGGTCGCAGGCCCGCCCGCCGTTCAGTGTGGGGCACCTCGTGGCCGTCCATGACTCCTTTCGGCAAGTAGGCCAACCCGCGAATGGGTTGCACCATCGGGTCCTGGGTCACGTTTAGCGGTAGACGCCCCAGCGCCTGGCTATCGTAGTTGAGTTCATGCCGGTCGTAGGTGGACAGTTCGTACTCCTCGGTCATGGACAGGCAATTGGTGGGGCAGTACTCCACGCAGTTCCCGCAGAAGATACACACCCCAAAATCAATACTGTAGTGCTTGAGTTCCTTTTTCTTAATGTCCTTGTTGTATTCCCAATCCACCACCGGCAGGTTGATCGGGCACACCCGCACACACACCTCACAGGCAATGCACTTGTCAAATTCAAAGTGAATCCGGCCCCGGAACCGCTCCGACGGGATGAGCTTTTCGTAGGGATACTGGATCGTCACGGGCCGCCGCTGCATGTGGTCAAACGTCACCGATAGCCCCTGGCCAATGTAGCGGGCCGCCTGGAGCGCCTCCCGCCCATAGTCCGCCACTTTGTTGAGAAATTTGAACATAGCTGCTCTCTCGATGGGGTCTGCACAATTCCTATGATGAACTCCCTTCTCGCCCTGCGCAAGGAATTCCCTCCTCGCCAACCGCCTATCCCCTGCGCTAGGATAATTGTTAAGAAATGTTACGAATGGGGTGGGCGATGGTGGACCTGAAGCAGTTGGAACGGCAGTTGGACAGTCCGAATCTCAAGGACCGGTTGTTAGCTCTGGTGGCGCTGCGGGATGTGGAGCCGGCGCAAGCGTTTCCCCTGTTGAAGAAGGCGCTGGCAGACGAGAGCTTGCAGATTCGCTCGATGGCGGTATTTGGGTTGGGGGTCAAACCCACGCCGGAGTGCTTGCCACTGCTGGTGCAGTTGTTGCAAAACGACCCGGACTATGGGATTCGGGCCGATGCGGCTGGGGCCTTGGGCTACTTGCAGGACCCTCGCGCGGTCGAACCCCTGATTCACGCGCTCTACGAAGATACAGACTGGTTGGTGCGCTTTAGCGCCGCTGTTTCCCTGGGGAACCTGGGCGACCCCCGCGCCTATCAGGTGTTGCTGCAGGCCCTTGAGGCGCCTGAACCCGTGATCCAGCAGGCAGCGATTGCAGCGCTGGGGGAAATCGGCGCTGTTCAAGCTGTGGAACGGCTGTTGACCTTTGTGCAGTCGGAGGACTGGTTGGTGCGTCAGCGGGTTGCCGAGGCCCTAGGGAACCTGCCCCATCCGAAAACGCGCGCCGCGTTGCAGTACCTGGCCAAGGACAATCATCCCCAGGTGCGGGCGGCAGCGACCCATAGCCTATCGCGGTTGGCCGAGCCCTCGGTGCAAGACTCGATAGTCCACTAATTGCCAGCCATTCCCCTGGAAACGGCCGTAGACCATCGGTTGATCGGCCCGCGCCGCCAGGGTAACCCCATCTAGGGCCACTTGCCACAGGGACGACCGCTCCACCCCCAGGATGTAAGTCTCGAAAAGGATGCTGGTGGGGTTTTCCCGGCTCCAGCCCAGCAGCAGGGAGTGGGTGTAGGCGACCGCCTGCGGACTCAGGAGACGCACGCCCGTGTCATCCCACACCAGGGCCCGGTCGGTAATCTCCGACGACCCAAACCAGCCTACCACTTGCCGCGCCAGCAGTTGCCGGCCATTGGCAGACCAGGAGACCGGCACGAGCGCCCAGATTTGGCCTGGTTCAACGACGGTCGGTTGACCCACTGGGCGCAGGGCAATGGGTGATGTCTCCCCCAATCGCCGGATGTAGAGGGTGCTGGTGACCCGAGTGCGGGTGTAATCCTGGGGATGAGCAAAAACCTGCACCTGGCTAAAGGCGGCGTAACGCCCGTCTGGTGACCTCAGCACCGGGCTCTGGACCGTCCCCCGCATCGGCTGTCGTCGTTGCTGCGCCTGGGTCTGAATGCCCCACACCCACCGCCAGGGCATGGGATAGGCGCTCTGCAATGGGTCTTCTGGCACCCAGGCCGGTACAGGTAGCGATAACGGTCGGGGATGCGCCGTGGCCGGGGAAGTCTCTAACTGTGCGAAGCCTAGCAATAATAGCAGCACAATGGTTACTCCCTGGATGGTCCAAACCCTGTGGTGTCCTTTTCGCCCAGGCATGGCGACGTTACCCTGGTCTCACCCCCACTATAGCAAGCGCATCTGGACTATTGTTGCCTAGTTTTTTATAGAAAGAAATAAAAATCAACCTACAGCGGCACAAAAAGTTCCCTTTTCAGGGGATTAAGCAGCGCATAAACCTCCAGCAATGTTATAGTGATGGATAAAAATGGTGTGAGGTGCCAGAACTCCTATGATGCGAACCAAAGCTTGCCTCCGGTGGACAGGGTTAGCAGCGCTGGTACTAGGGGGATGTACCACTGCTGTTAACCAGACGAGTGAGAATGCACCCACGCCCTCACCCATTCAACAACTGAATAACGTCCAAGCGGCAGCGCGGCCAACGCCCCCGCTTTCTGTTGCTGTCAGCGCACCGGTTCCCTTGGCCCAGGATGATTTGATCCCTTCGGAGGACCCCGACAAGCGCCGCGACGAGTTGATGCCAGGTCGGAACGACCCCTTTGCGCCTCCCGGAACAACCGCCCAGCGCCCTGGTGAAGTCGTGGAGATTCCACCGCCGCCGTTTGACATCGCCCCAGCGCCGGGGCCGTTGCCCCAAGTCCAGAATGCGCCGTTACCGCCGTTTGACCCTGGTTCCTCTACGCTGGCGGATTTCCCGGGACGGGGCGCCGACATTGCCAATATGATCATCGTGCATGGCGTTGTGCAGGTGGGCGACCAGGTACAGGCGATTGTGAAAACGCCCAACGAATCCTCGGCGCGCTACGTGCGAGCAGGGCAACGCCTGGAAAGCGGTCTAGTGCTCGTCAAACGCATTGAAGCGCGGGGCGTGCAACCTGTGGTGGTGTTCGAACAAGATGGGGTGCAAGTGGCGCGTGCGGTGGGTCAGGAACCCGATTTCCCGGTGAATCCCTACACCATCGGCGCGCGGGTGCCGAGCTTGCAAAGTCAAACGCCACCGGTTCGCTCAGGTATGACGGTGGGACCTTTGGAAACTCAACCGGCGATGCCTGGGCAACCGTCGTCACCGGCAACTCCGCCCCGCCAGGGTCAAACGCCTGGGATGCCGACCCCAGCGCAACCAGCCGTGGTCTTACCGCCCGCTCCTCCCGTTCGTTAACCGTTTATGGAAGGGAGTGATTGCCTATGCGATCCGTACCGTTGACAGTGGGGTTGCTGTTGACCTTGGCGTTGCCGACGCTAGCCCAGCGGTTGACCCCCCAGAATGTCCAGGATGTTTATACATTGATTGCTGAGAACGTTTGTCCCTACCCCCGTAGCCCGATTGACCTGCGTTCGCTGCGGGAGTTGACGGGACGCGATGATTTGACCCTAACGGATGTCCAGCTCATCTGTGGCCGGGCGACGGGACGCCGGGTGGCGGTCGCGCGAACAGTTGGCCGTCGAGCAGCTCTATCCAACTTTGATCTCATCGAGCGGGCGCGGCGGGCAACGGTGTCGGTCATTTTGTCGGTTTACGATGCCGTTGGGCAACCTCAGCCGTCTCCGGGCAACATTCCTACCAACCCAACGTTTGGGGAGTTCTTTGCACTACAGCGGCTGTACGATATCCGGCAAAGCACGGGGTTCCATATTGGCAACGGTCTGATTATCACCAATCTAACGTCTGTAGGGGGCGTACCAACGGCCATCAGCAGCGACGGTACGCTCGTGCAGGTAGAGGGCGCTAATGCCAATAACATGCGCATACGGGTCGAGCTGGCGGATGGGTCGGTGCGGTTAGCGCGGCTAGTGTACTTTGACCCCACAACGGATACGGCGCTGCTGGCCGTCAAGGGAGACATTCGCCGATTGCCTGCTCTGCCGGTGGCCACGGGTTTGCCGCGAATTGGCCAGCGCGTGTTGACGGTGAGTTATCCCATTGGAGTGCTGCCGGTGACGGCGACGGAGGGGATGGTGGTGGGCATTCGGCCCTACGGACGGTTGACCCTTTTGCAGATTGATGCGGCCACCAGCGAAGGTTCCCAGGGCGGGCCGGTCTTGGATGAGCAGGGTGCGGTCGTGGGTGTGATTACTCTCAAGAACCCCACAGCCTTCCAACTGGCTGGTTCGCTGCTAGGGACTCAAAACATCGGCTTTGCAGTGCCGATTGGCACTGTTTTGCAACGGTTGAATCTCGCAGCGCGGGGAGGTCACTGAAATGAATTGGCGACGGTGGTATTGGTTTGCAGCGCCAGTAGGGGCGGCAGCCGTCTTAACCACGGCGGTCATCACCACAGGACAGGGCGTGCGTTCCCAGTCTCAACCGGTGGTCGTTACAGACACGCAACCGGCAACGGCTCCGGCAACCCAACCCGCAGTTCAGGAAACGGACTGGCGAGCAGCGGCGCGGTTGGAGGCGGAAAGTGCGGCAGCCATTGCCCAAACGGCGATGACGCCAGCCGACTGGGAACTGGTGCGGTCCAAGTGGCGAAAAGCGTTGGCCCTGTTAGACAAAGCGCCCCAGGACGCGCAGACCGCACGCATGCGCCGTTACTACCAGCAGCAGTTGCAAGAGCAAGGGATGGTGGAAGAAGACGAGGTGCCTGCTGGGCGACGGGTAGCCAGCGCCAATCTCCTGCCAGGGACGCGGGGCATCTTCGCGCGGGAAATCGTCATCCGAGGCGTTCCTGTACCAAACCAGGTGTTGACCCCCGCCCAAATTGTCAATCGCTATTTGCCGGCAGCGGTGACGGTGGAGCCAACACGTGCAGTCGTAGGAAGCGGGTTCCACATTGGGGAGGGTTACGTGATTACCAACCTGCACGTGGCCCAGGAGGCGCGGGCGTTTGACCGGCGGATTTTCGAGGACCGTCCGATTCCGATAACTGTCCAGCTCTATGACCGAACCCGCCGGCCAGCACGGGTACTGCGAATCATGGAAGGCGGCTTGGCGGCAATGGCTGTTTTTACGATTCCCCATGAACCCTACGACATCGCCTTGTTGCAAATTCAGGGGGATGTGAGCGACTTGCAAGCGGTGCCCTTGTGCGGCAAGATGCGGGTAGGCGATGAGGTGATTGCCATTGGAACGCCCCTTGGCCAACGCAACACCATTACCCGAGGCATCATTAGCGTCATTCACTCTTTCGAGGCGGGGCATATCATTCAGACCGACACCCAAATTCTCGGAGGCAACAGCGGCGGTCCTTTGCTCAACAACCGGGGAGCCGTCGTGGCGGTTAACAGCGCGGGGATTTTTGGCGCTGCGGTGGAAGGACTGAAGTTCTCGGTACCGATTGTCCAAGCGCTAGAACGGATGCGGGTGCGGGTGCTCAATACGGATAACCCCGGCTGTGGCGGTACAGGGCCAGCCGATCGCATGGTTTATGCCCCGGGGCAAAAATAAGCGCCAGTGGTGGGGAATTCTCCTGCTGCTTTTGACGGGCTGTCCCTCACCGGCGCCGCCACCCTTTATCCAGGAACGCGACCCCAATCAAATTCTCATCGGCACGACCGCCAAGGTCAGCACCTTAGACCCCGCCGACGCCTACACCGTGTTTGCCGGGAATGTGCTGATGGCCTTGGGGGACCGGCTCTACACCTACAAGCCGGGAACAACAGAACTCCAACCCCAGTTGGCAACGGCTTTACCGCAGGTGAGCGCCGATGGCTTGACCTACCGGATTCCCCTGCGTCAAGGGGTGGTGTTTCACGACGGCACACCCTTTGACGCTGAGGCCATGGCCTTTTCGCTGCGGCGGTTTATGGAAAATGGAGGGCGGCCTTCGTTTTTGCTCAGAAATATCGTGGCGGACATTCAAGCCACAGGCCCCTATGAACTCACCATTCGCTTGCAAAGGCCTTTTGCTCCCTTTCCCCGGTTGCTGGCGTTTTCGGGGCTGTGTGCCGTCTCCCCCAAGGCCTACACGATTGGGCCAGGGCAATTTCAACCGCGCACGTTTGTGGGGACGGGTCCCTATCAGTTGGTGTACTTTGGGAGCGATGTGCTCAAGCTCAAACGGTTTCCGCGCTACTGGGGGCCGCCGCCGGCCAATGCCCAGTTGGATATTCAGTTTTTCAGTAGCAGCGCCAATCTGTACAACGCTTTACAAACAGGGGCCATTGACGTGGCCTACCAGTTTTTGGAGCCAACCCAAATTCTGGAGTTGCAAAAGCGTGACGATATCCAAGTCATCAGTAGCGCTGGCACCGGCGTCAATTACCTCACTCTCAATCGCAACCAACCGCCCCTAGACCGCCGGGAAGTGCGACAGGCCCTCGCTTTGGCCATGCCCCGCGAACTCATCCAACAACGGGTGTTCCAGAATTTGGTGGAACCCGCCTTTAGTCTCGTGCCCAGCACCTTGCCAGGATATCAGCCGGTCTTTCGGGTGGCCAGCGACCCACTGCCTATCGAGCGGGCCAAAACCCTGCTGGCCCAAGCAGGTTTCAATCCCACGCAACCCCTGCAACTCGACCTGTGGTACCGGAGCAATATCCCCAGCCAAATCCAGGTGGTGAGCACGATTAAGGCTGCGCTGGAGCGAGAGTTGCCGGTGCGTCTCAATCTCCAACCCGTGGACTCCACGACCGCTTACCAAAATCTAGAAAAGGGAATTTACCCCCTGTTTTTGCTGGACTGGTATCCCGACTTCCTCGACGCCGATAATTACTTGGAGCCGTTTCTCAGTTGCACCAAAGGAAACGAGACCGAGGGTTGCCTAGAAGGGTCGAGCCGTACCTTTGGTTCGTTTTACTACAGCGCCAAGGCCAATGATTTGATTAGCCGCAGTCGTCGCACCACTGACCCTAAACAACGCCTGGTATTACTAGGAGAATTGCAAAAGTTACTGGCCCAGGATGTACCCTACATTCCCCTCTGGCAAAACCGAGAGTTCGTATTTGCGCGTAGAGACGTCCAAGGGGTGCGCCTAGAACCAACCCAGACCTTTCCCCTCTGGTTGTTGCAGAAAGCGCCCCCTGCGCCCAATTAACTAGCCCACAATCAGGATGTCAGCGGCGGTGAGATTGGGAGTGCCGGCCAAGGTGGCAAATAACCCACCCGTTCCCAGCCCAGCCGTCCCTCGGTCGGGGTTGTAGAACAGGTTCCCCGTTTGCCGGTTGTACACAATCAGCGCCGATGCATTCCCTGCTGTGATGACTTCATTGGCAGCGGCCACATCCACCACCGCGAAATCGGCAGGGGCTAGGGGGGTTCCCCCACTGAGAATCGTTCCGCTAGCAGCGGCTAACGCTGTAAACGTGGTACGGCTCAGTACAAGAGCATCGAGACCCGGCGTGAAGTCGGTCACCGTATCCCGACCCAGCGCCGCACCAAAGGGCGCGTTGCCGTCGAATACAAAGCGGTCGCTGCCAGACCCACCCGTGAGCAGGTCATCTCCAAAACCACCGACCAGCACGTCACCGCCAGACCCGCCATCGAGAATGTCGTTACCCGCACCCCCAATCAGCGTATCAGCGCCAGACCCGCCGTTGAGCGTGTCATTGCCGTCGCCACCGTCAATGGTGTCGCTGCCCGAATCGCCGCTGAGAACGTCATTACCCCCTTCACCGTAGAGAATGTCGTTCCCTACACCGCCGTTGATGGTGTCATTGCCCGCCGTACCCACCAGAATACTCGCGCCCGGATTCGGGTCATTTAGGGTTTCTCCTGGGCGCGCTAAAGCTAGGGGCATCCCGGCCAACATATTGCCAATCCCCAGCAGCCCATCATAGGGCGTCGTCGGGCGGGGCAGGATTTCGTAGGCCGTCAATGTATTGCTGATTTCGTTGGCCACCAACAGCACCGGGCGACCGCTGGGACTGTCTGCTGCCGGGATAAACAACAGCCCTTCGGGACTGACATCGCCAGGAACATTGATGTAGTCCACAAAACGGGGCGCATTGGGATTGGTGATGTTATAGACCACCACCCCGTTAGACCGCTCCCAGGCGATGAAGGCATAGATCTGGTTGCCCACCTGTCCCAGCACCAACCCTTCCGGCTCCGGCCCTTTGTTATCGCTACGACTTTTATCCAGCACCCCTCGGGCCGCCGCAATCAGGTCAAAGTCGTTGCCGCTGTCGTACACCAAGGCCCCTGTCTGGGCGTTCCAGATGGAAAACGACCGACCGCCTAGCGTCACCAAGCGTTCGTAGCCGGGCGCGGGCGCATCGTCCCCCACCGTCCGCAGCACCGTTAACCGCCCCAACGCCTCCGTGTCCTGAATCCCGCTGGGGATGGGGAAACGCTCCGGATTCAACGTCAGGCTGCCGACCCGCGCTTCATTGGCAAAACCACTGTACTCGCGCCCATCCCCCTCGTTTGCCGTTACCAGATACGTCACCCCATCCACCACGTAGGCAGCAATCGCATCCGGCTGGTACGCCCCAAACAGATTGGGAAAACTCTGCGGATTGAAGGGATAGGCAATGATGCGGGCACCCCGACCACCCGTCAGGTTGCGCCCATCCACCGTGATGCGGGTATTGACACCCCCGACAAACTCGCCGCGGGCGTTGGTTCCCGAAAACCGAATGTCAAACTGGCCGCCAATGGCCGCCACCGCCACATTCGCATTGCCCCCCACACTGGGTAAAGCACCCAAGGCATCGCGGATCGCCGTCGCACTGGCGTTGAAGGGCAAAGGTCCGGTGGTAAAGGTCCCCGCGCTATTGCTCACCGTCAGGGTAAAGGTGCCCCCTGTCGCGCCCCCCAAATCCAACACCGCAAACGTGTCCGTTGCATCCAGGCTGTTGCGGGGCGAGCTGTGGTCCTTAAAGCCCAAGGGCAGGATATTGGTGACCACCCCTCGCTCCAGGTCCACCAGCGCCACCGCGTTGTTTTCCTGCAACGTCACGTAGGCAAAGCGGGAGTCAGGGGTGATTGCCACGTATTCCGGCTCCACATCCTGGGCCACCGTGCGACCCGGCCCATCAAAGATGGCACCCCGTCCCTGCAGTTCCGCCCGGCGGTCGTTAAACGCCCGAAAATCGGCATCCACCACCCGCAGGGGCGATGTCGCCGTCAGCCCTCGGACGCCCCCTTCAAACGTGATGATGCTGACCGACCCTTCGGGGTCCACATCGCCAGTACCGTAGCCTTGGGGTTCCCCTTCGTTGGCCACCACCAACCGCCGTCCATCGGGAGAAAACGCGATGTTATCCGGCAAGAAGCCAACTTCCACCTCGCGAATAAAACTGTTGTCGCTGGCGCGGAAAAACAGCACCCGGCCCCGCACCCCCGCATCCGCCCGCTCAGCCGACGTTGTTCCCAAGGCTGGACTAATGGCCACCGCCACAATCCCGTCTTTGACCGCCACGCTGTTGGCGCTGATCCCCCGGCTGTAGCGGGCTGTCGTCACCGTCCCCAGGTCAATGGTGGTCACCGCGCTGGGATTCCCTAAATCGGCAACCGTGCGAATCTCCAGCCGGTTGGTGCCCCCCACCACAAACACCTTGCGCGTTGCCGGGTCATAGGCCACGATTTCCGCGCTATCAAACCGCACCGTACTCCGCGGCGCCAGCAACAGCTCCCGATTCGGCACCGTGCTCAAGACAGTGTCCTGGGTCCCCGGCACCGCCAGATTTTGGATGCGCTGGTCAAAGCGAGCATCGGTTTCCGGTGTGCTGTAGCTGGGCCGCCCCTGGGCCACGTTGTAGCGGGTAAACAGATATTCCGCTAAAGCGTCCTGCTCCGTCCCCTGTGCCGCAAACGTGACATTGTTCCCTAAAATCGCACCGCCGACCCCAGGCGTGCGGGGGTTGCCGTCCAGGTTCAAATCCACCCCCGTCTCTGGCAGGAAATCCACCCGATTGGCCAGGGTGGGATTGGCCTTGACCCAGCGCGCCAAGGGATACACCGTATCCACAATCGCCGGCACTGCTGGCGTGGGGTCTCCCGCTAGGAAATTCAGCGTCACCAGGCGCAACGTGGCGTTAGGGTCCCCCACAAACCGCCCGTCTTGGACAATGACCTTGGTCACAATCCCGTTTTCGTCCGTCAGCACCAGGTTGCGCAGGCGCCCTTCGCCGTTGGCCAAGCGCTGTTGAAACTCGGGTTGCAAGACCCCCAGCGCGTCAAATACGCGCGTAGAAGTAGCTCCTTCACCCCGCAGCTCCTGCAGCCCTGGCCGCGTGGGGTCATAGCTGAAGCGCACCCCCGCCACCTGCGGGAAATTCCCCGGCGTTTGTCCAGGTGCCACCGTCGCCACCGCCGCCTCAAACAGCCAGTAGAGCTGCTGCTCCGTGATCGTCAGTAGTGTCAACCCATTGTTAAACCGCAGCGTCCCGGCAATATCCAACTGGGACACTTGTCCTTCCTGCTTGCCCGACAGGGGATTGGCCTGGGTCGGCAAAAAGTCTGTCCGGTCGCCGACATTGCGCACCGCCCCGATGACATCGCGGATGCCGCCTCCATTTTTCAAAGACAGCGTTACCGTTGGGTCCACCGCCCGGGCATAGACCAAATTGGCGTCCGCTGTTAAATTCCCCAAATTCGTCTCCTGGGTGCGCACCTGGGAGCGCCGTCCTTCCAGAAATACGCTGGTGTTCCCAGCAATGTTGCTGTCCTGGGCATTGACTACCGCCGTCACTGCATCCACCAGTTGCCCAGCCAGCGCGGCCCGCAGACTGGTTTCCCGCAGCCTGGCCGTATCCGCCGCCCGGTTCCCGCTGGGGGTCCCCAACCCCAACGCCGGAAACACTACACTGTCCAGCGTCGCGTAGGCCCCGCTCACGTTCGGGTTATAGCTGCTGGGAATAATTACCCCCCGGTCATCGAACTGGATCACCAGGCGTCCCACGTACTCGTACAGGCCGTCAGTGTTGACCAGGGCTATGGGGTTGCCGTCCGCCCCGTTGACAAAGGTGGGGTAGGGGCCCTGGCTCACGTCTCCAGGCCGCAGCACATCGTTGGCATCCGTTAGAATGGTGCCGGACCCCCCCGCCATGATAATGTCCACACCCCGCAGGAGCGGCGCCAGCGCCAGGTCCACCTGGAACTGTTGCAGGTGGGTCACCAGGATGATCTTGTTGATGTCATCGGCAGTGCCCAGGTTGTTATCCGGTCCCCGAATCACCCGGTCAATCACCGGCTGGATGAGCTGGGCCAGCTCCTGCACATCGTTGCGCCCACTGCCGATCACCCGCGTAGCTCCTGGCGACGAGATACTCGCCAGCAAGGGCGTTGTCAGTCCAATCACCCCGACCCGGTCAAAGGTGGTGCTGGGGTCGCCATCCAAGTCCACTACCGTTGCCGGCGCCAGCTTATCCCGCTCCTCCAGTTCCGTTGGCGTGGTCGCCCGCTGAATCCGGTCCGCCGTCAGGGCAAACGCTGTACTGAGCCGCAGGGGTTCGGTAGTAAACAGCGGCCCCCCGTTGATGAACGTATTGATGATGTCCGCATTCAGGTTGGGGTCCTGGGAAAAATCCAAATTTGCCGCCAGGTAGGGGAAAAGCGTCCCTAGCCAGCGCGTCCCACCTAGCACATTCCCGCTAGCGCTAGCCCGAATGTCTTCCGCAATCAGCTCGGCCACAATCGCCGTGCCCAGGTCAAACTCGTGGTTCCCCAGCGCCGACGCATCAAACCCCACGATGTTCATCAGGGCAATGTCAATCCGGCCAGCGCCGCCCCGCAGGTCCGTAAACGCCGGAATCGCGTTCCCCACCACGAAATTGGCCGCCGTCAGAGTCGGGTTACCCGTCAGCGTCGCAAATTGCCCGCCTGCTGCGCCAAAGCCCGCCTCCGTCCCGTTTTGGTTGTAAAACAGCTTGCCGTTGGTGCGGTTGTAAACGATAAAGGCGGCACTGGTTTCCGCCGCTGCATCGCTGTCGACGACCGCAAAAGTTGCCGCGTCAATCGCCCCAAAACTGGTAAACCGAGTAAACGTGCTGCGGTCCAGCACAATCGTGTCTTCGGCAGGGTTAAAGTCGGTGATTGTATCAATCCCGATGAGCGTGGTCACCGCCGTTGTGGCGCTGGGGGATGGCGCGCTGAAAATAAACCGGTCCCGTCCGGCTCCACCCGTCAACGTATCGTCTCCTGGCCCACCTTGCAGCGTGTCATTACCCGCACCGCCGTTGAGCACATCATTCCCTGCGCCCCCATCGAGAATGTCATCCCCCTCATTGCCGCTCAAGGTGTCATTGCCCAGAGCGCCGCTAAAGTGGTCATTGCCAGGCCCGCCGGTCAAGGTGCCATTGCCGTCTCCATCGGTAATGCGGTTGAAGAAAAAGCGGTCATACACCCGCCGCAGGACCGTCTCCACCGTTTGGACACCCGGTTCGCCCGGTAACACGTCCACCGTCGTATCCCCGGCTGCGTTGAAAAACGGCCCCGCCAGGTAGTTATCCCCCGATGAAAGGATCAAAGTATTGCGGGACAAGGGGCGGACAACCGTACCACTTGGCACCAGCGTTGGGTCATTGGCGAAAAAGTCAATCAGGGCCGTAAACCGGTCCACGTTGGGAATCGCCCGAACCGTTCCCTCCAAGTCGGAAGCGTGGAGCAGTTGCAAGGTAAATACCATCGTCCTCACCCCTTCCCGTGCTGAACCAGTATCAAGCTAGGGAAAAAGGTGGTTCGGGTCAATTAAGAACTGGCTAAGAAAACGTTAAGGCCGATGACCAAGGGCAAGTAGCCGGCGCCGCCCTGCTAAAGTTTTACTGAATAGGGAGCAACGGTGGCCGTAACAGTGACCATGACGGCAGCGACTGGGGTCTTGCAGGTCGGTGACCAGATTTTTCAGGCTACCGACTTGTTGCGCTTGCTGGCGGTGCATCAATTGTTATTGCCCCTGCTGCGGGGTATTGTGACCGATAAGGCCCTTGCCGACATCCCCTGCATACCGGAAGAGACCCGCCAGTGGGTGCAAGCGTTTTGGCAACAGCAGCAGGCCACCACACCGGAGCAGCAACAAGCCTGGTTACAAAAGCATCACCTGACGCCGGAACAGGTAGAAATGATTGCCAGCCGTCCCCACCGGTTACAACGCTTCAAGGAAAAAACCTGGGGCGCGGACGTGTCCAGTTACTTCCTGCAACGCAAAGACCAGCTCGACCGGGTGATTTACTCGCTCATCCGGGTGCCCGACCCTGGCGTGGCTCAAGAAGTGTACTTTCGCATCAGCGACGGGGAGCAATCCTTTACCGAAGCCGCCCAGCAATTTTCCCAAGGCCCGGAAGCGATGACGGGTGGGCTCATTGGCCCGATGCCCTTGGGGAGACTCCATCCCAGCCTGCGCAAACTGCTAGCGATGAGTCAACCGGGCCAGCTGTGGCCGCCGGTGCAGTTAGGGCAGTGGTGGGTGATAGTGCGCTTGGAACGGCTGTTACCGGCCCAGTTGGACGATACCACGCGCCAGCAACTGCTGGATGAGCTGTTTGAGCAGTGGCTGGAGCAGCAACTGAGCCGCCTGTCGTGGAAGGAGTTGGGATGACCGCGACTGCAGCGCCGATTCAGGAGTTTGTGCTGGGGTTGCCGTTTATGCAGGCGCTGGCCCCAGCCGTGCAGCAGCGCGTGCTTGACGCCATCCAAGTCTGGAAGTATCGCATAGGCCAGCCGTTGCTGGTGGCCCACCAAACTCCGGACCAGGTGTTGCTGCTCTATCAAGGCTCCGTGCGGCTGTTATTTACTGACCCCCGCAGCCAGAAGCTGGTGACGCTGGCGCGGTTGTCGCCTGGGGCGGTGGTGGGGTGGCTGAGCGCCCTGCGGGGCCAAACCTGTGAAACGGCGATGGCAGCCGAAGAAAGCGTAGCGGTGAGCCTACCGGCGGCGCTGTTTGGGGAGCTGTGGCGCACTCAACCCGCGTGGCAAACGTATTTCGGTCCGGAACCCACGGCGGTGGAGATAGCGGAAGTCATCGCTGCGGAATGGCAACACCAGGCGCAGCAACCGGTGGATTTGCCCTTGCGGGAATGGGTGGCCCAACTGCGGCCCCACATCCAGTGCATTACCCTGCAGCCAGGGCCCTTGACCTTGCCCGACGTGCCGGACTGTCGTTGGTGGGTCAGCGTGGGCCAGGTGGGCGAGTATACCCAGGGGCAATGGCTCGACGGGGCAGCTCCCCATGTGCGGGTCCGCCAGGTGACGCGCTTGCTGGGAGTCACCCAGCCCATCCTACCTGAGTCTGCAACGGCGGCTATTCCCGTTCCGGCGTCACCCCGCTCGGATTCGCTGACGGAGATTCCCTATGCGCCGGCGTTGAGTGGGCAACCAGCCAAGCAGGCCAGCCGTTATCCCTACGTGCAGGGGGAAGGACCTGTTGGGGGCGCGTTGGCCTGCCTGCAGATGGTGGCGAGGTTTTGGCAACTCCCTTTCCGGCGCGAAATGCTGCGGCGACTGTTGGAAACCCGCAGTCGGCAACTTGGCGGCGTGACGCCCCAGTTAATGGGTGCGCTGGTGCAACTGCTGGGGTTGGATGCGCAACTGCTCAGCGTCCCCGCCCCCTTGTTGACCCGCGTGGAAACGCCGGCGCTGGTGCAGTGGCAGGGGCAGTGGGTGGTGCTGTTTGCCGTTTCGCCGGCTGAAGTGGTGCTGGGGGTGCCGGAGCAGGGCCTGGTGTACCGGGAGCCGGCTAAACTCTTGCCGACCTTTGGGGATGACATCACGCTCTTGACGCTCAAAAAAACGGCCCACACGCCCCAAAAACGGTTTGGCTGGGGCTGGTTTTGGCCGGTGATTTGGCGCTACCGGCGGGTATTAGCGGAAGTTTTTATTGCGTCCTTTTTCGTGCAATTATTCAGCTTGGCGAACCCTTTGATGATTCAAATCATCATTGATAAAGTCCTGGTTCAAAACAGCGTCAGCACGCTGCATGTGCTGGGGATGTTGCTGCTGGGGATAGCGGTGGCGGAAGCCGTCTTAGGGGCACTGCGCACGTATTTGTTTGTCGACACCACCAACCGGATGGACCTGGCGCTGGGGTCAGCAGTGATTGACCACTTGTTGCGCTTGCCGTTGCGCTATTACGAGCGGCGACCGGTAGGGGAATTAGCCACCCGCATCAATGAGCTGGAAAACATCCGGCAATTTCTGACCGGCACGGCGCTCACTGTGGTGCTTGATGCCGTGTTTTCGGTGGTCTACATCGTGGTGATGGTGATTTACAGTTGGTTGCTGACGCTGCTTGCCCTGGCGACCGTGCCCTTGTTTGCCCTGTTGACCCTGCTGGCGGCGCCTTTGATGCGGCGGCAGTTGCGCACCAAAGCCGAGCGCAACGCAGAAACCCAAGCCTACTTCACGGAAGTCATCACAGGGATTCAAACGGTGAAGGCGCAAAATTTGGAGCTGACGGCGCGCTGGCGCTGGCAAGGCCACTACGGTCGCTACATCAGCGCGGGGTTTCAAACCGTGATAACGGCAACGACGGCCCATTCAGTGAGTAACTTTCTCAACCAGCTGTCGGGTTTGTTGCTGATTTGGGTGGGGGCGTTTTTAGTGCTCAAAGGGGAATTGACGCTGGGGCAATTGATTGCCTTTCGCATTATTGCCGGCTACACCACTAGTCCCCTGTTGCGGCTGGTGCAACTGTGGCAAAACTTTCAGGAGACGGCGCTATCCCTGGAGCGGCTAGCCGACATTGTGGACACGCCGCAAGAAGCAGAAGACAGCACCCAGATTCCCATGCCGCCCATCGTGGGGGCGATTCGCTTGGAAGAAGTCAGTTTTCGGTTTAGTCCCAACGGGCCGTGGCAATTGGTCAATATCTCGTTAGAGATTCAACCCGGAACTTTCGTGGGGATTGTGGGGCAAAGTGGGGCGGGCAAAAGCACGCTGACCAAGCTGATAGCGCGGTTGTACACCCCGGAGTCGGGACGGATATTGATTGACAATTACGACATTGCCAAGGTGGATTTGTACTCGCTGCGCCAGCAGATTGGAATGGTGTTGCAAGAGCCGTTGTTGTTCGACGGCACGATTTTGGAAAACATTGCCCAGTCGAATCCGGATTTACCCATCGAAGCGATTATTGAAGCTGCGAAGATTGCCTGTGCGCATGAGTTCATCATGGCATTGCCCCAGGGGTACAACACGCGGGTGGGGGAGCGGGGGAGTGCGCTTTCGGGTGGGCAACGGCAACGGATTGCTCTGGCGCGGGTGTTGGTGCAACAGCCCCGGTTGCTAATTTTGGACGAGGCCACCAGCGCGTTGGATTACGACACGGAGCAGCAGGTGTGTGCTAATTTGCGGCGGGCGTTCCAAGGGGTGACGGTGTTGTTTGTGACGCACCGGTTGAGCACGATTCGCCAGGCGGACCGGATTTTAGTGATGGACAAGGGGCGGATTGTGGAAGATGGCACGCACGACGAATTAATGGCCCTGAAAGGGCGGTATTATTCGCTGTATCAAAAACAGGACTAGGGGGTGATATGAGTCTGGACCGTCCAGTGACGAACCTGCAAAAACGCCCGCCTGCGGCGATAGCCGCATTGGACCAGCCGGTGGTGTTGCAACAGCCTAGTATTTGGTCACACGTGATTTTATGGTCGTTGATTGTGAGTGCAACGGGCGCGGTGACATGGGCGGCGCTGGCGCCAATAGAACAAGCGGTGCAGGCCCAGGGGAAACTGGAACCAGCAGGGAAAGTGCAGGAGGTACGGGTGCCGGTCAATGGGGTCGTGCGCGCGGTGCATGTGCGCGAAGGGGAGCAAGTGCAAAAAGGGCAATTGCTGCTGACGCTCGACCCGCGCTTGAACCAGGCGGATTTAGCGGCCAGCCGCCAGCTACGGGACAATTTGGTCGCGGAAAACCGGATTTACCGGGCGTTTTTGGCGGGGAACTTGCAAGTTGGCAACCTAACGCCCGAGCAGCGAGCGATGCTCAACGAGAGTTATCGGGAGCGAGCGACACGCATCGCAGCCACGCAAGAACGGATCGAGCAACTGCGGGAACAACTGCGCCAGAATCAAGCGTTGTTGACCAGTAATCTGGAAGTACTCAAACTCAATCGCCAGTTACTCCAGGACTTGCAAACCTTGGTCGAAGAAGGGGGTTTGGCGCGGGTGCAGTATGTGCGCCTGCAGCAGGAGGTTTTAGAGCAACAGGCCGAAGTCGAGCGCCTCGAACGGGAACGCCCCCGGCTGGAAAGCGCGATGCGTCAAGCCACCCAAGAGTTGCAAAATACCATTGCCGCCAGCCGACGCGACCTGCTTTTGCGCATCAGTGACAATGAGCGTCGGATTGCTGAGATTAATCGGCAACTGCAACAGGCGCAGGTTTCCCAGCAGTATCAGGAAGTGCGGGCGCCGGTGGGGGGGATGGTGTTTGATTTACAAGTCCATGCACCGGGTTATGTGGCCAACGTGAATGATTTGCGTCCTTTGCTCAAGATTGTGCCGACGGACCGGTTGGTGGGCAAGGTGTTTATCACAAATCGGGACATTGGTTTTGTGAAACCGGGGATGCCGGTGGATGTGCGCATTGACACATTTCCGTTTAGCGAGTTTGGGGATGTCAAGGGGAAGGTGGTGCAGATTGGTTCCGATGCGCTGCCGCCGGATGCGGTGTACAACTTTTTCCGGTTTCCAGCGACGATTGAGTTAGAGCGGCAGTATCTGGTAGTAGATGGGCGCCAAGTGCCCCTGCAGTCGGGGATGAGTATCTCGGCCAACATTCGTACCCGCCAGCGCACGGTGCTGAGCATCTTCACGGAGTTGTTCACCCGCCAAACCGAAAGCCTGCGATATGTCCGGTAGGGTCAAGCCACCCAGCGACCGGCATCGCAGAGCCTAACCGAGGACCTAAGCCAGTGCAACTGGCTAACTTGCTCTTAGCTCACTTGGTTACACCATGGCCGGTTGACCTGTTTCAATCGGTAATTCGGGGATACGGGACCATTCATTCCAGGAAGCAAAATAGTTGCGCACATCTCTAAAGCCCGCTTCTTTGAGCGCCACTAAAGTATTGGAGGCTCGTGAACCCTTGAAGCAATATACGTAAATACTTTTATCGGGAGTAACGCCTTTGGAACGACACATTTCCAATATTTCCGGTCCAGATTTAAACATTACTGGCTCTCTAGTGGTATCCATGAAGTTATACCACTCAATCCAAACTGCGCCAGGAATCCGACCCTTGCGGGGGCAAAAATCCCTACCATAGGGCGAAGAACTCTCTCCTAACCACTCATCACGATCACGCACATCAAGAATTACCACACCTTCTTTACCAATTCCGGCCAGCATTTCTTCCTTCGTCAGCCAAATTTCTGGATTAATCTGGACAGGAAATTTCTTGGCAATGGGATTTGCTGGCTCTGTAGAGATAGGCAAACCAGCTGATAACCATGCCTGGTAACCACCATGCAGAATCATAACCCTAGGGTAGCCAAGATACTTGAGCAGAAAATAACCTCGGCAGGATTGACCAAAACCCCGGTTCATGGCTTCTTCATAAACCACAGCAGTTTCTTCACCTGACAGACCAGCTGCACCAAAAATATCGGCAAATTTAGCGCTCATACTGGCAATGCCTTCAGGCGTAGAATCTGCCAAATAGGTAAAAATTTCACGGATATTCACTGCATTCGGGATATGGCCCTTAGCATAGTCTTTTGGGTCACGCGTATCAATAATGACTACTGGCTCACTCACACTGAGAGCAAATAGCTCCTGGGGAGACAAGAGTACCTTTTCGGCCATGATTTTTCTCCTGAAATGGGACCTAAACTACCTATAGATAATAGATAGAATCAGTCGAATAATTTGTGCCCAAAGCTACATTTAGAAAAACTGTTATACTTGAGTAGGTATTGCTCTGGAGTACTACAACTGTATGGATCTTTATTATCCAGATAACCGCCACAAAGTTTGGACATTTTATAGCCAAGCCGCTTTAGTTTGCTTAGAGAGAACCAACAGCCAACTTTGCCCTACGACTTAAGGGATGAAAAGTGTCAGTCTGCAGGGGGAAATTCCTGCAGGTATAAATCACTCGAGGGAAGCTAGCATCTTACGCAAGTGCTTAAGTGCAGGGGTTACAATAGCAACAAAGTAAGCCTCTCTCAACTTACGATAATAGGGACTGTTTTCCAAATAGGCAATTGCACCTGCGTGCAACATTGCAGATTGAGCGGCGCGCAGAGCCAGTTCTGACGCTTTGATTCTACATATAATTACTTCTTTAAGCGTCTCCTTTGAAAGGAATTTCTGACCACAACCAATCACCTCCGCAAGATGGTGGGAATTGCGACGTAGCTCATCTAGCTCCTTTTCTAAGCTTTCAGCCTGGTCATCCAGAAAACAGTTTACATGGGATTTACGACGATTCTGTTGCCGGATAAGTTCAATACAACTAGCAACAATACCCAGTCCTATACCAACTTGACTCAGAATAAATCCAGGCTTGATCAATTCTACGTACTGAGTGCAGGGCGCAGATAAGATCCATTCACTACTGACAAAATAATCACGGAATATACATTTAAAAGTGCCCGTTCCTTCGAGAGCAATAAAATGGGCATCATTGCGTAAAACTAAACCTGGCTCTCCACCCTTCACAATTGCCATCAAGTAATTACCTGAATTAGCCAAACGCGCAGCAATAGCAAAGTAATGACCGTCTCCGATATTTGAAACCCAGGGAAGCATACCATTCAGAACATATCCTCCCTGGCAAGGTTGAGCAATCAGGTTAATCTTTTCGATGCCAGCAAAGTGTTTCATGGGGTTAGATAAACCTGTACCAGCTAGAAATTCACCCCTGGCGACTGCTGGTAGGACTGTATGTTTCAAAAAGAGATTATCAGAGTTTTGCATATACCAGGCACAAGCATTCTGGCACCATGTTAGGAAACCAGTACTGCCGCATTCACGGGCAACAGTCTCAATCACTTGTAGAGTGCCCAGCAATCCCTGACCAGTGCCACCAAAATCAGAATCAACGGCCTGGGCATATGCTCCCAAAGCGCCAATGTACCTGAGAAAATCCTTGGGATAAAGACCTAAACGGTCAATTGCCTCCGTCATGGGCTGGAGCTTTTCTTTGACCGCCGCCTTTAAATGAGATATGAGAGTTGCCCCTGATAGAAATTGGGCATTGCCAAGAGCAACGGATGCAACCATAGAGAACCTCCAAAATAAAAGTGAAAAACAGTCCCTAAAGTGACCCTACCGCTGACTCTTTAGGGACTGGAGAAAACCCTAGGCAAGAGTTACGGTCATGTTGACAGGATTGCGCAAGGTATTTGCCACGGGAGACCAGTAGTTGGCATGGGCAACCAAATCCTCCAGCGCCGCCCTATCAACCCCTTCGGCAGCAATGTCCACTTGCACACGAATGTCGGAAAACCCCAAACGCTTTTCCGATAAATCGCCAATTCCCCAGACGCCAGTGATATTGATATCCCCTTCTACATACAGCTCTAGCTTCGTTAGCTGGATACCACGCATGATGGCGTTGGCATGAATCCCAACCGATAGGCATGAGCCTAGCGCAGCAAGCACTGCTTCAGATGGGTTCGGAGCTGTATCTTGCCCGAGTAAAGTGGGAGGTTCATCAATAATGTGGGCTGGTAAGTTCCGAACGTAATTCAAATTCCGAAATTGTCCTTCGCATACTGTCTTGACCTTCAACGTGGCCACTGCATTGGGATTGGCTTTAGCCTTTTCCGCCAAGGACACCAACCCGTCTTTGCTCACTGGACGCAAACAGGTCTTGATTTCCGCCGATTGAGTCATGGCTCTACCCCTTCGTGAGTAAGTAAATAGAACGCTCTTTATAGTAAGTTAGCCTGTAGCCGTTTGGCAAATTGTTACCTGGGATACCGTTTCTTCAAACTTCTTGGGGCTACTGATATCGCCAATCATTGGAAAACCAGCAAGGGAACTTAACCCTGTGACCCTGGCGATGACAAGCGTAAATAAAAAGCACTACCCTAAATTCTGGGCTTTTTCGACTTCACGGGTTTCCCGCGTGAGATGTTCTTCCATTAAAGCCTTCAGCTCGTGATAACCGGCTTGTTGGTCCAAGGTATCCCGATGTCGCGGTCGTGGAAATGGTACATCTAAAATCCGGTCAATTTTGGCTGAGGGGCCCCTAGTCATCATGATAATTTTGTCCGATAGCAGCAGGGCTTCTTCGATACTGTGAGTAACTAGCACAACCGTTTTGCGTTTTTGTTCCCAGATACGCTCAACTTCATCCTGAAGATACCCTCTCGTTAGTGCATCAAGTGCACCAAATGGCTCGTCCATGAGCAAAATTTGTGGCTCAATTGCTAATGCACGCGCAATACTGACTCTTTGTTTCATGCCTCCAGAGAGTTCGTGGGGGTACTTCCGCTCGGCGCCGCGCAATCCCACCAGCTCAATATATTCATAAGCAAGACTAAGGCGTTGGGGCTTAGTCATCTGTGGAAAAACAGTCTCAATAGCAAAAAGAATATTCTCCAAGGCCGTCATCCAGGGTAGCAATGAATAGTTCTGGAAAACAACGCCACGGTCAGGTCCTGGACCAGTAATAGGTTGACCATTGAGAAATACCTTGCCCCCAGTCGGTCGCACCAAACCAGCGATGATATTCAGTAGTGTTGACTTTCCACAACCAGAAGGCCCAATGATGGATACAAATGTATTAGGTTCTATATCCAGGTTGATGTCAGAAAGAGCAACGTAATTCTTAGTTGAGCGACGCGTCACCCTATCCATCCAGCTACACCGCCCTGGATAGACCATGTAAATGTGGCGCAAAGACAGATGACTTGTTGGTTCAGCGACCAAGGACTCAGTCTGCATTTGCTCAGCTGTAATCATACTTGCCTCCCGTAAGCAACCCAACTCTGAAGCAATGCAAAAAGTCGGTCAAATAAAAGGCCGACGAAACCAATGACAATTATCCCCGTAATCAGGCTGGTGATGCTCAAATTATTCCACTCATTCCACACAAAATAACCCATCCCTAGATTGCCAATGATAATCTCTGCCGCCACAATTACTAGCCAAGCAATGCCAAACCCTATCCGCATACCAGCAACAATGTTCGGTGCAGCGGCGGGTAGAATGACTCTTGTAATTGTGCGCCAGAAAGAAGCCCCCAAGAAACGAGTGACATCTAGGTAGGATTTGTCCACGGTGCTCACCCCAAACCTAGTATTCAGCAGGGTGGGCCACATACTGGTAATTGTGATAACGAATAAAGCTGTCGCCTCTGAGTCCTTGAGTAATCCCAAGCCTAAGGGCAACCAAGCCAGCGGTGAGACTGGTCTGAGGACTTGAACATAGGGATTTAGCGCCTTATCAACCACTTCCGAGAGTCCCATGAGAACACCTACAGGAATGGCAATAGATACGCCGATTAAAAAGCCTAAACAAACACGGCGTAAGCTAAACAAAACCAGCCACCCAATCCCCTTATCATTAGGCCCATTGTCGTAGAATGGATTGGATACCCACCGCCAAAACTCCTTAGCAGTATCAAAGGGAGAAGGGATCAGCTCCGAGAAAATACGCGCCTTGACACCCATATCCCACAGCGTCACTAAGACCATGAATGAAAGAATGAACAGCGCCAAGGCCGTAATGTTTCGATGACGTTCCCATACGGTTGGCATACTACAATTTAAACCTCCTTCTTTGCTCAGCGATATAAGCTGCAGGATTTTGAGGATTAAAAGTATCAAACTTCAAACGTTCAACCCGTAGCTCTTGTGTGGGTGGATTCTGCCCCGTCTCCCGAGCTAAGGTTCTTGCGAGAGCTGTTTGGAAAACTTGATCAGCAATTTCTTTGTAGCGAGCCTGCTTTTCCGGCATCAGATTCCAACGCACCATCTGGGACATGAGCCAATAGGCAAAACTCTTCCAGGGGTAAGGGTCAAAGTCAATCCGGTCAGGGACATTGAATTTTCGGCCTTGACCGTCCTCAAAGTTACCCGTCAGCACAGCGTTGATCACTGGCTCAGGTGCGTTCAAAAATTCTCTAGCGGCAATGGCTCTAGCAATTCTTGGGCGATTAACGGCCTGTCGCGAAAAACCACAGCCGTCAATAATCGCCTTGTTCACGGCGCGGAAGGTATTGGGGTGGTCACTGATCCAGCGCTGACTAGCCGCAAAGGCACAACAGGGATGGCCCTGCCACAATTCTTTGCTGAGCATGATGATGTGACCCACTTTATTGAAGACAGCCCGCTGTCCGACACTATCAGGAAGCAAAAAGGCATCCAACTGTCCAGCGGCCATCTTTGCTAGGGCTTCAGGAGGTGGAATAATGACAATCTCCACGTCCCGGTCAGGATTGAGACCCGCCGTTGCCAAATAGTAACGAATCAGCAAATTATGCACCGAATAGGGGAAAGGCACACCGATACTGAAACCACGGAAATCTCTAGGCCCTTTAACTTTACCCTGGTGCTTGTTAGCTACAACAATCGACTGTCCATGGATGTTTTCTATGCTAGCCAAGCGCATCGGGAAAGTCACTGAACCAAGTCCCAGTGTCATCGCAATGGGCATGGGTGTTAGCATGTGATAGGCATCCAGTTCACCCGCAATCGCTGAATCCCTAATAGCCGGCCAGCTCGGCATTTTTATCAATTCCACCTCAAGGCCATATTTTTTGTAAAAGCCCAGTGGCTTTGACATGATGATGGGTGTGGCGCAGGTAATGGGGATAAAGCCGATTTTAAGTTGATTTTTCTCGGGTTTACCTGGACCTTTGTCCTGCGCTCTTAGGTCGTCCTGGGTTAGGATAGACTGCATCGAAAAGGCAAGCGCTAGTAAACCTGCTGCAATGGTGATTTGCTTGAGAAAATGGCGACGGCTAAAACTTCCTTTTTTCAGAGTTGCGCCTAAAAATTCTTCGACCTGTGGGCCAAATGCAGCACGGAATGCAGCGGCTACTCCGCCAGCTTCTTTGATAAGTTCCTCACACAGTTGCCGTTTTAGAGGGTCGTCCCCCGCCACATAATCTGTGAACAAAGCATCTAGCATTTCAGCCTTGGCAAGTTTTTCTCCCAAAGCAACTGCCTCTGGACTGTACAGCCCCATCTTGTAGAAGTCATCGGCCAGGTCAATGGGGTCTTGTGGCATACCAAGCGCCTGATGGTCATGCTCTTGGGGCGAATGCATCCCGCCACAAAAACATCTCAATTCTTCATGCGGCTCCTGTTGCTCACCCAGGTAGATAGAAACGCTTTTCGTCCAAACAGCCATAGCTCCCGCAAAACTGTTTTACTACGAAGAATTTATTGAATTTACCCCCACTTATCTGTAACAATCGCTACTAAATAAAACGTTTTGTTTATTTGCAACCAACGCAGAGCGTGGTCAATCCCGAGCCGTTTGTCTGTAACAATGGCTACTAAATGGGTGACTGCTAGGGCAATTTAGTGTTTGATACAGGCATCCTTTAGGAGCTGGCGGATGTAGCTAAAGCCACGTCTGAGGTGATGACGTTCGTCTCCTTGGTCATAAAGACGGCTCATGAGCAAGGTGCCTTCCATATAAGTCAGTATTTGCTCTGCAAGCTGCTCTGGAACAATCTCGGGCCGGAGCTGCTGCTTCCCCTGTTCGAGCAACCTGGTAAAAATTCCTTGCCATTCGTCAAAAACAGTTATCAGATGCTTTCTAAAAGCATCATCTGAACCGGCTAAGTCCACAATCAAGTTGCCTAATAGACATCCGGCGCAGTTTGGCTCATGCAAATGGCGCTGCTCGATAGCATCAATGACCGCCAGTAGCTGGGCAATCGGTTCGTCGCAAGAAGCGATCGCTGGCCATATCACCTTATCCCTGATGTTCTTCCATTGATAATCAATCAGTGCATGCCCTAGCTCGTCTTTGTTCCCAAAGTAGTTGTATATACTGCCGGCGCTGGTTTGACTGACCGCCAACAGCTCTTTCAAACCAGTTGCACGAAATCCGTGCTGGTGAACAACATCTACGATAGAACGTAGGATGTCCTCACGTGTTCGCTTGATATAGGCCATACAAGCTGTCAATCATCCGAAGAAAGGCCCGCCATCCTCTCCAGGGGTCATTACCACTTCTTGTAGGGAAGAAATTTACCACTCATCACCACTTTAACTCGTGCGCCGCCGGGGTCATCAACCTTTTCGACATCCAAAGTAAAGTCAATAGCGCTCATAATACCATCGCCAAACTTCTCCTGGATGACATCTTTTAAGGGCAGGCCGTAAATCTGCACAATCTCATAAAAGCGATAGATGAGGGGGTCTGTCGGCACAGTAGGCCCTAAACCTTTGACAGGATAGACGGTCAATTCAGTTAGGTCGGCTTCTGGTAAACCCAACGCTTCGGCTAGTTGCTTCACTTGGGTAGGCGTTGCGGTAGCCTGGCGATAGAACAGCGCCGCTGTAAAGACTTCACTCTGACCGATGAGCTTGCCTAGCTCCGCAAAGGTCAACCCCTTCTCGCGCTTGGCTTTCAATAGCTTTGCACTAATTTCTGGAATCATCATCGCTCACACACCCTAGCTTGAAAGAGCATTCTATCTAAATCTTACGGGAAAGGGGTTGCATTTTTGTATCGTTGGCAACACTTGGTCAAGTTTGTACTGGAGCTAGCTAAGCCACCTACTGCGCTTGCAGCAGGGCCATCACCTTGGCCAGCAATTGCTGCGGTTCAAAGGGTTTGACGATGTAATCGGTTGCTCCTTGGCGCTTGGCCCAATGCTCATCAAAGGGTTCTCCCTTGGACGAACACACGAGAATCGGGACGTTGACGGTTGCCGCCTCCGGTTTGCGCAATTGCCGGATGAGTTCGTAGCCGTTCATGACCGGCATCACCACGTCCGTAATCACTAGATGGGGCACCGCCTGTTTTACGCACTCTAGGGCTTCGCTGCCGTTGCTGGCGGCCATGACGGTCATGCCCTTGTCCTTGAGTAGGCTGACAATCATTTCTCGCTGAGGCGCGCTGTCCTCCACAACCAAAATCCTGTGCATGGCCCTTGATGACGCTGGAAAGTTTTTTTAATCTTACACCTATCTAAGGCAGAGATTAACGCTGCTGGCTAGCCCGCAAAAGACTCCGTACAGTCCCTACCAGCACCTGGGGTTCAAAGGGCTTAACTACGTAGGCGTTCGACCCCAGCCGCTGCGCCCAGTGCTTGTCAAAGACTTCCCCCTTGACACTACAGACGACTACCGGTACGTTGGCCAGCTCAGGACGCTTGCGCACCTCCCGCAACAATTCGTAGCCGTTCATGTTGGGCATGACCACATCCAGCACAATGATGTCGGGGCGGGTGGTTTTGAGCTTCTCGAGGGCCTCTCGGCCATCTGCCGCGGCAATCACCTCCAGCCCATCTTTGGCTAGCGTCTCTGCCATCATCTCGCGTTGGGCGCGCTGATCCTCAACCACCAGTACTGTTGCCATAGAGACCCCCAGCTTGACCCGCGCACCTCCATTTTACACGGAACGATTCGTGGCTCAAGTTGAACCGCCAGACCTGCTATACTCTATACTGTTTTAACAACGCCAGGGCTGAGGGCCTAGGCTAGCTTGTTAGTGCTGCGACTGTTTGTTGGTAGAGCGTGTCCTGAGGGCGACAGTGGTGAAATATCTAGCAGAAATTCAGCGACGGACGAAAACAGGCTTTTTAGGGACGGCCACCAGCATTGAATTGAATGTTTTAGCGGTGCAGCGAGGGGAGTTGTGGTCTACTACCTCTACGACCTTATCGCTGACGCCGGCGGATGAAAAGCGTTTTGACCAGAGCTACGGCAACGGTGCCCTGGTGCTGGTGGAAACGGACGCCAACAACAAAGTCCTGCAAGTTGACGACGCCAAGCGCCATGTGCTGAACATCTTGCGCCAGATGAACCAACTGCAAGAGAGATTGCAGCAGGTGGAACGCGAATCGGAAGAAATGCAGCAATCCCTCATGCTTCAGGCGCAGGAGTTTCACCGGCGGCAAATGGAATTGGAAGAACGGTTGGCCCAGGTGGAACAGGCGGAAGAAGCGCTCAAGGGACTGGAGGAACAACAGCAGCAGCTCCAGATGCTCCAGGCGGAAGTGGAAGCCCTGCAAGCCGATATCCAGCAAAAGGAAGCCGCCCTTAGCCAAGCGTGGCAGCAGTTAGAACGGGAGCGGGAGCAACTGCAGGCGAATCGCGCGGGGGTGCTTACCCACGACATGGCCCAGCAGATGCTCAGTTGTGTAGAGCAACTACGGCGGGTGCAACCGGCGGGAGATAGTTTCCATCGCTGGCACGAGCTACTGACGCAACAACAACGCTTTCTGGATGCTCAACAGCATCAATCCCACCAAGCCCAAGACCAACTGCAATCCCTTCAGGAACGACTGCATCAACTCCAACCCCAATGGTCGGAATTGCATCGGCGGGAAGCGGAACTGGTTGCTCAAGAACGGCTAGCGGAACATTTGCAAGCAGAGTGCGAGCAACTTCAGCAGCGATTGCTGGTGTTGGATCGAGCGGTCCAGGACCAGGAACAAACCTGTAAACAAATGAAACGTCTGATTGGTGCTAGCGCCCTGGTGGACAGAGCCGCATTGATGGCGATGGATTTGGAGGAGTTGGAACGGGAGGTTCAAGACAAGGAACAGGCTGTACATAAACTGCAAAATTATTTGCGGGAACAGGAAGAAGAGCTGCGTATGCAACAGGAAGCAATTGAAGCAATCCGTGCCAAGATGCAGCAGGCGAATGATTACGAAAAAATTGACCTGGAAAGTGAACTGGAAAGCGAGCAGCAAAATTATCAATTTTTGGAAGCGTCTTTGCTGGGACAACGAGAGACGCTCGCGGAACGGGAAGCTATCGCCCGCGCCTACCGGCAAATTCTAGAACAACGCTTGGGTCGCGCTACTGCAGACGACAAAAGCTCGGATTTGGAACCCATCTTGCAGGCGGCGGAGCAACAATTGCAGCGCTTAATCCAGGAACGCCAGGCTTGCCAGCAGCAATTCCAGGAACGGCAGGCTCAGTTGGAACAACTACGAGACCGCCTACAACAGGAACGGGACGCCTGCGCTCAATACCGGCATGCCTTGACACAACAACAACAGGAGTGGGAGCAGACGCGCCAGCAATTGGAGCAGCTCACAGGCCGCATCAATGCCTATCAAGACTTATTACCAGCGCAACAGGACTATCTCCGCCAACTGTGGGAGTGCTATCACCAAGTGGGTCAGGGGGTTGGACAAGGGCAATCCCAGGTGGTGGATGAGTTATTAGCGCTGATGCAGCAGGTGCTCCAGAGTTAGTCGGTCATGACCAAAACATCTCCCTGGACAACGACGCGCTGACCACCGGGCAAAGGAGCGCTCTGGCTGCGGTTTCCAGCGGTAACGAGTCGCCGGATGTGTTCAATGTGATGAAAATCCACAGCGCGACCCAGTTGTTTTTGCAGAAAAGTGCGCAGAACGTGACGTTGACCAGCGAGGGGCAATCGGGCTAGTTTACGCCGGTTGAGGGCCTGCTGCTGAGGGTCGTACAAGTAGGGCCAGAGATGGTTCACCCACTGTTGCCAAAACTGTTGTTCAGCGGTGAGGATGTCTAAGGTTTGGAGCAATTGCCGCTCAATCTGGGGATTGAAGTGACGGCGCAGGTAGGGAATCAGTTCGTGACGAATGCGATTGCGCCGGTAGTCCAAGGTTTGATTGGTCGGGTCGGGCCAGATGCACAACCCTTGCTGTTGACAGTAGGTGGCGGTTTCGTCGCGCGTGATGTGCCACAGTGGTCGAACTAAACGAATCGTCGGCGTCAGGGACCGGGCCGCAACCAACGCCACCAACCCACTCACCCCGCTGCCGCGCCAGAGGTTAAACAAAAATGTTTCCACGCGGTCGCTGGCGGTGTGGCCGGTCGTGATGATGGTGTACTGGTGTTGTTGGGCAATTTGCACCAGCGCTTGATAACGCCATTGCCGCCCGGCCGCTTCTTGGGGTGGGAGGTTCTGGGCGCGCATCACATGAAACGGATACCCGTAGTGTTGGGCAAGTTGCGCGATGTAGTGGGCATTATCGGCGCTGTCGGGTCGCCAGCCATGGTCGCAGTGGGCCACGCCCAAAACCCAGTCCCACCGCGGTCGCAACTGGTGCAGCACGTCCAGCAGGCACAGGGAATCCTGACCACCAGAGACGGCGACTAACACCCGCGCCTGGGCCGGTAGATAATTTGTCTGCCGGAGAAAGGCTTGCACCCGTCGTGGGAGGTTCATGACTGCCAGTAGGCAATGGTCGTCGTGGGGTTGGGCGTTTCCCAGCGCTGGATGTGGGGGTGTTGCTCTAAGTAGGCATGGACGGCTTGCCGGAGTCGCCCTGTCCCTTGACCATGAATGATCCACCAGGCCCGTTGACCCCCGTGTAGCTGCTGGTCCAGTTGGGCTGGTACCTGTTCCACTCGTAGGCCCCGTAGGTCAATGGTGTTGTCGGGGGTTTGCACCAAGGGCGGCGGCGGCAGCGCAACGGGTTGCCCGTCTAACGAGGTCACGTCTTTCGCCGAGGCCGTCACCCGCAGTTGTCCCAACCGCACAGTCATCTTGCCGTCCGCATCGGGCAAACTCAGGACTTCCCCTACCTGGCCCAACACGCGCACCCGTTGCCCAATCTGAGGGGTGAATCCGGCGACTACAGGTTCCGGTCGGGGTTGGTGACGCTTTTGAATATCCCTGAGGGTGGCGCTGGCGTGGTGGGCTTTTTGAGCCGTAACGCGGCGGCCCTTGAGGGTTTGGATCACCTGGGCAATTTCCTGCTTGGCTTGGGCAATGGCGGCTTCCACAGCTTGGGTTTGATGTTCCGCCAGGGCTTGTTTTTGCCGCTGGAGTTCCTGAGCCTGCTGTTGGATTTGCTGGTAAAGCTGTTCTGCTTGGGCCAGCAGTTCCGCGGCGGCTTGGTTTTTCTGCACTTGTTCCTGGCGATGCTGCTCGATTTGCCGGAGCAATTGATTGAGTTCTTGGTGGCTGCTGTGGAGATAGGAGGCTGCTCGCTGGAGAATGGCGGGGTCAAGGCCTAACCGCTGGGCGATCCGCAGGGCCTGCGATTGACCAGGGATGCCCCAGAGTAGGTGATAGGTAGGGGCGAGGGTGACGTCATCGAAGGCGACGGAAACGTTTTCAAACCGGGGGTCCTGGTACTTAAGGAGCTTGAGTTCGCCGTAGTGGGAGGTCGCCAGGGTCAAGCGGGCCTGGTCCGCACAGGTTTCCAACAGCGCGCGCGCCAAGGCTGTGCCTTCAGTAGGGTCAGTGCCGGCGCCAATTTCGTCCAAAAGAACCAGCGACTCGGAAGTAGCGGCCTGGAGAATCCGCTGGATGCGGGTGATGTGGCCTGAAAAGGTAGAGAGGTTTTGGCTCAGGGATTGCTCGTCGCCAATGTCAGCCAACACCTGGTCAAACCAGGGAAGTTGCGCCGGGGCCACCGCTGGTAGATACAAACCGGCCTGCGCCATGAGTGCCACCAGCCCTAGGGTTTTCAAGGTCGCCGTTTTCCCGCCGGTGTTGGGTCCCGTAATCACCACCACCCGCACATCCGCCGGAATCAACAAGTCAATGGGAACAACAGGGCGACCGGCTTCGTGGTGGGCTTGCCAGACCAGCAGGGGATGCCGCACCTGGCGTAATTGCACGCTCGGGCCGAACTGGGGGGGATGACCGTTCAACCAGCGACTGTAATGACAACGGGCGTAGGCCACGTCCAGCCGGGTTAACCCCAGAGCCAATTGGCGCAGGTCATCAGCCACCGCTCCCACCTGCTGACTCAATTCCTGCCGCACGGCTTCGGCCAGTTCTTGCACCCGTTTTTGCTGGATACGCCACTCGTTGTTGAGCGGGACGACGCTGTGGGGTTCGATGTAGTAGGTGGCGCCGGAAGCAGACGTGTCGTGAACCAAACCGGGGATGACGTCCTTGTGGCTGGCTTTAACCGGTAATACATAGCGGTCGTGACGCTGGGTCATCAGGGGTTCCTGGAGCGCCTGGGGATGTTTTTGCATGAGCTGCTGAAGGGTTTGCCGGAGACGTTCTTCGGTCTGGCGGCATTGCTGGCGGGCCTGGGCCAAGGCGGGACTGGCGCGGTCGGTCACGTCTCCCCCATCGTCAATGCAGTGGAAAATGGTTTGTTCGAGTTCGGGATGGGTACGCCAAGGTGCCACCAACGCTTGCAGAACTGGAATGTCCCGCTGGGCTTCTATTTGCCGCCGCACCTGCCGAGCAGTTTGACACAGATACGCCAGCGCTAGGAGCTCCAACCCACTCAGGAGGCCCCCCCGTTCCGCACGCTCAATGGCTGGTAACACGTCATCCACTTTGGATAAATCCAGGCGCACGCCCCGTTCCGTCAGCAGGTCAATCGCTTGGGTTTCCGCCAAAAGCTGCAAAGCGGTGGCCTGGTCCGTTGCCGGTTGCCAGTGTTGAGCGGCTTGTTTGCCAGTCTTCGTTTGGGCAAAGGTGGCGAGATGTTCACACAGACGCGGCCATTCCAACAGTTCGAGCGTTTCGCGGTGAATATCCCCCATGGAACTCCGACAATGGACTGCCTTGATCCTAGCGTGGGGGTCGAAATTGCGTACAATGCATGTGGTGCGGGTTCAGTGCAAAAGAGGATGACGGAAATCTTTCCCATCGAAATTCGCCATCGGGGGCAAGTTTTCACGATACAAGCGCCGGCCAACCAGACGATTTTAGATAGCGCTGCTGCAGCGGGCTGGGAATTACCGTCGTCTTGCCGGGCGGGCATTTGCACGACCTGTGCCGCTCGTCTTCTCAGTGGGACGGTGGAGCAACCGGATGCGATGGGATTGAGCCCAGCACTGATGGAACAGGGATTTGCCCTACTGTGTGTAGCCTATCCCCGCTCACCCATCGTTTTGGAAACGGGTCACGAGGAAACAGTTTACGAACTGCAATTCGGTCAGTTTCAAAAACCTGCCAAGTCTTAGTTATGCGCTCTCGATAATGAGCATCAGACCCAGGTGCTCGACGAAGGATTGAAAGTCCCCGTCTCGGATGTAGCACACGGCAATAAGAACTTCAATTATTCTCAAATTATCTTACGAATCGCGATACTATGCTTACGGAGGGTTCTGTAGTTCTCAGCACAGTTGATGGCGTTGGCTTTGCCCAGCATCGCTACGACCGTCAAAAAACGCATCAGTTGCTTAGCCGTTTCGTCATCCGCGTCGCTGCGAAAACCTTAGAGCACTTTAGCAAGGATTACATCAGCCATAGCTGAGCAGCTTCGGTTTGTCAGGGCGATGGCAGGAAACCCCAAGGTGGAGCCGCGCCCTGCGACCCAAGAGCTGACAACCATAGATGACCCAGCTATAGCAGTTCAACCCCAAGCAAGGAGTCGAGTTTGTCAGTTTCAGGGTTGGCAACGCTGCTGGTAGTCCTGTTCTTGTCATGGATAGAATAGACCAAGGCCAAATGCTTGCTCCACTGATTAAGCCTTATTGACAATAGTCGGCAAAGGAATCGCGCTTTTCGACTTACCTTGTAAGAATCTCACTTTATGAAGCTATGCTTTGACCAACGCTGCAATGCATCATTACCTGCATAGCACTACCTCTGTTTCCTGTGCTATGTTGCCAGACTCAAATTCGTACTCGATAGCAGCAATTATATTCTACAGGGCATTTATGTGACCACGACACGACCGTAATCATCGTGAGACAGTGGCAAAGATAATTGTGCAAACACTGCCCGACTGCAACCAAATAAGCTAAGCCATGGTAGCTAGGATGGCCGGGATGGATAGCGTTATGTCTAGGGCTGCTGCTCCAACTATAGCCAAGCTTTTTAAGGTTGTCATATAATGAACGTGTTGCTAGGGAGTGAGAAAATGCCCAGACCGTATAACTATGATTTGCGTAAGAAGGCGGTAGAAGCCATCTCGAATGGCGCCACTATCATGGGAGCCAGTCGGTTCCTGAACGTCAGCTATCGAACGGTACAGCGCTGGCTCAGACAAGGGTCAGAAACAGGAGATGTCCACCCCAAGGAAGGCTATCAAAAAGGCCATCGTCATAAGCTGAAAGACCTAGAAGAATTCTAGCAGTTTGTGGATTAACGGGAGATGGCCGCTCACTTCGGTGTGAGTTAAGGCCCTGCAAAAGATAGGCTATACCCACAAAAAAAACGTATTTCTAAAAGCGACAGGCTTACTGTGGTCAATCGAGCAGATACCACCAGAGCAGGTGGTCTATATGGACCAATCTGGCGTAGATTACCGGGATATTGATGAATAAGGAGAGAGTTTAATCGTGGAGAACGAGTTAGCATGATGGCGGCTTACCCATCAGGGCGTGTGATGGAACCATTTACTTGGATAGGCTATTATCCAGTGGTTAAGTGAGAGACTTTTACCAGCGATTGGTCCTGGGAAAGTTTTGGC
>JANXAM010000010.1:65149-73546 GCA_025062155.1 Gloeomargarita sp. SKYB120
CCATTTACTTGGATAGGCTATTATCCAGTGGTTAAGTGAGAGACTTTTACCAGCGATTGGTCCTGGGAAAGTTTTGGCACTGGATAATCTGCAGCGGTCAGAAAGATGATGGAAGCGGCTGGATGTCGCTTGGTTTATCTACTAAGATATTCACCTGATTTGAATCCGATTGATAAAAGGTGGGTCAACCATGCGTGGAGTTTAACCAAACGGAACCTACGTTCTCTCGTGGATGAAGCTATCCGTTTTATATGTCAGCCTTTGTCAGCTTAGCCATGTCTTCGCGGAGCTGAATATCCATCATTAAGTTGCCTTTTGCTTTACATATTTATACAGCCAAGATTGTGAAATTCCAGTCACCCGTGAGATGGCGGTAATTGCGAGTCGCTCTAACAAATTGCCTTTGTGCTTCAGAAATGTATTTTTCTCTGGCTTCAGGCGTAAATTGCCGATGGCTGTTTTCCATTATGGATACGACCGTACTTCACAATCTTTTGAGACTGGCAGTGGGGGTAAGTAATTGTACTCATGACTTCACCCACATCCAACTACCCCTATTTAACCATTACAGGAACAGGACTACCTAGTCCCGTTCTGATTGTTGCTGGACAAACTAATAAAGTAGTCTAGCCCTGGCAACTCAGAGTGCTGGGCGTCTTGAACCGCCGTTGGGCTAAATGCGTATGCTAGGGTGAAACTAATTTGACATTCCCCTGGCGCTGGATGAATTGGAACCTAAAAGACGCCCACAAGGTTTGTACCTATGCGCTGGTGGGGATCGCCTTTGCCGCCCTGCTGACCGGTCATGCCACCCATCCCTTGGCCAACGGCGTGTTCCTACTGTTGGGAGTTGTGAGTTGGTTTTGGGAACCGCCTCGGATTCGCTGGGAACAGTACGCCAAACTGTGGATGCCCCTGACGGTGGGGGTGTTGGTGGTCTTGGTAGGCGCAATCGGGCTGTTGCGGGCGCATCCCCTAGACGTGTCCCTGTATCTGCTGCTGTATCTCACCCTGGCGAAACTGTTTCAGCGGGAGCGTCCCGAGGACTATAACCAGGCGATGGCCCTGTCGTTTCTGTTGCTAGCGGCCTCCACCGTTTACACCAGCGACATCCTGTTTGGCCTCCTGTTTGCCTTGTACGTGATTTTGGGGGTGGTCAACTTTACGCTGTATCACCTGCGGGTGCAGGTCCGGGAGCACGGCAAGGCTGCGGCCCAGTCTCGGCTTTTTAACACGCGAGTACTCGTGATGCTGGTCTGGGTGGGCCTGGCCACGTTCATCTTGTCGGTGGGCCTGTTTTTTCTGTTTCCCCGAATCGGATTGGGCTTTTTTGGCCGCGGAGGGGCGGGTCAGCGGGAGCTTGGTCGTGGATTTGGTGAGCAGGTGCATGTGGGCGACCATGGCCGGTTGGACCGGGATACGCGGGTGGTGATGCGGGTGGAATTCCCCGAAGGCGCACCGCCACCGATGATGCCCCTATACTGGCGGGGAGTCAGTTTTGACCTTTATGACGGCCAGACGTGGAAGCGCACCCTGTCGCAAGGCGAGTTCCGCGCCGCCCAGGACCGCTTGGTGGAATTGCAACCAGCCCCAGCCAACCTGCCGCTCCTGCGACAAGACATCTATCTAGAGCCATCGTCCCATCTCATCCTGTTTGCCTTGAACCCGTTGTACCGGGTGCGGTTGCCGGAAACGGCCCAGAGCGTGCGGATACAGGTGGGCACATTGGGGGATGCCCAACAACCGGCGCGTATTATTCACCAGTGGGGCCGCTCCCTGTTTGTGACGCGCACGGGGGATGTGTACTACACCTACCGAGGCGAGGTGGGTTACCAGTACACTGCCTGGAGCCGTCCGATGTTCCCCCGCGCGAGCGACCTGCGGCGCGTTGACGCAAATCTCACCCTGCAACAGTTGGCCCAAGCGGGGTTGAAAGAGCCCTACCTGCAACTACCTGCCAACTTCAACCCCCGGATTCGGGAACTGGCGGCGGACCTAACCCGTAACGCCCCCACCCTGTTCGACAAGGTGCAGGCCATTCGCTCGTACTTGGCCCAGAATTTCACCTACACCACTGACCTGCCAGACCCCGGCGACCAACCGGTGGTAGATGCCTTTTTGTTTACCCACCGGCGGGGCCACTGCGAATACTTCGCCACAGCCATGACGCTGATGCTGCGCAGTATTGGCATTCCGGCGCGGCTGGTGAATGGCTATCTGGGCGGACGGTGGAATGCCTACGACCATTACTTGGCGGTGCAGGTGGCCCATGCCCACAGTTGGGTGGAGGTGCCCTTTGCCGGTTATGGCTGGTTGACCTTTGACCCAACGCCGCCGGGGTTTGGGCCGCAGACTGGGAACTGGTGGTCCGATTTGTTGGATGCCCTGCGCTTTCGTTGGAATAAGTACGTGTTGGAGTACAACCTGGATACCCAGCTCGAAGGCCTCAAACAGGTGCAGACCTGGTTGCAGCCTCCCGCCAAGCCTGGCCCGCTGGAAAAGGGCCTGGATGTGCAACAGCTTTGGCGAGTGGTTGGCGTGTTGCTCGTGACAGTCGCCGCAGGTCTTGGGGGGTATCAGCGGCGCGGTCGCCCGCTGCGACTAGGGGATGGCCTGGGCTTGGGGGTGTCCATCGGTCTAAACGCTTGGATCGCCGGGCCGTTGCCTTGGCCCTGGAGCCGCGAAATCGGGGGATTGGCGCCAGCGCTGGCCTTCTTTATCGCCCGCTATCTCCGCTGGGGCCAGGCAAAAGCCAATGTATCACCTGTCTCGCGTCTATACCTGCAACTGCGAGAGGCCCTCGTAGAACAAGGGCTAGCGATTGAGCCAGCGATGGGGCCTTTGGCGGTGCGCCAGCAGTTGGAAACCAGCGACCTACCCGACCGGGAGATAGCCGTTCAGGTCATTGATACATACATGACCGTGCGTTTTGGCGGGCAGTCCCTGAGCCCCGCGGCGCTTGATGCCTACCGAGCACAGGTGCGCCATCTCCTACAGCGGTGGCGAACCCGGCAACGGCAAAAAGTCCTGCACTAGGCGATAGACCTGCTCGCGGGGGTAGTCCCAGGTGAGGATGTGGTTGCCCGTGTCTAGCCAGTGAAAGACCTTTTCCGGGCTACCCAACTGCTGAAACCCTTGCCAGGTCGCCTGGGGGTCCACCACTCGGTCGTAGCGGGATTGGATCACCAGCGTGGGCACTGTGACCTGGGGTAACAGTGCGCGCACCTTCTGCTGCAACGCCAGAGCGCTGCGGACCGCCGCCAGGTTGAAGTCCTGAAAAAACGAGCACTGCCAAGCTTGCCGTTCGAGCATCGGGTCGGCAATCGGTAAGCGGCGGCGCGGGAGGCTGGGAATGAGATAGCCCACGCTGTAGAGCAACGGCCACTGCCAGGGCCACATCCCCAGAAACGGCGCTAGCAGCACCAGGCGGTCCACCGGCACATGCGCGGCTAAATAGAGCGCCAGCAGTCCGCCATTGGAAAATCCCACGACTGCAACCCGGGCATAATTTCGGCGCAACTGGGCGTATTCGTCCTGCACGCAGGCAACCCATTCTGGCCACGTGGAAGCGGGCATCTGGGGAGCCGGGCGGTCATGCCCCGGTAAATTCATACCCCGCACCGTCCAGCCCTGGCGATGCAGGCGTTCCCCCAGCGGTTGCAGTTCGTAAATGCCGCCCCCCAAACCGTGAATCAGCAGGCAGGCACCTGAACCATTGCCTACGTACGTGAAGGGCTGATTGGCCTGGGTCATTTCCCAGTCTCCGCACCAAGCCTAGTATAGAGCTGGTCTGCGCTAGGATAAATACGCTTGCTTGCAACCGCGCGATGGCCCATCCGATTTTGGCCCAATTGCTAGACCTGGCTCGGTCTCGCGCCGACGGGGTGGAGGTGTATTACCTGCGCAGTTACAGCCGTCCGGTGCAGTTTGAGAACAACCGGCTCAAATCCATAAGCAGCAAGGCGGTCGAGGGCGTGGCGCTGCGGGTCATTCACCAGGGGCGCTTGGGATTTGCCGCCAGCACCGACCTAACCCGCCCGGAGGCGGTGGTTAACGCCGCTTTGGAAACCGCCACTGTCGGTGACCCCGCCGAAATTGAATTTGCCGCTGCGTTCCAGGGGGAGGACACCCGCCCCCTTGTGGAACTCCCTACCCCAGAAACCCTGGTCAACATTGGCAAGGAGTTGATCGAACAGGTCCACGCCTACAACCCGGACATTTTGGTGGATGTCTCGTTTAACCCCGGCTTTGGGGAAGTTTACCTGCTGACAGACCGGGGTGCCCAGGCTTATTACCAGCGCCAGTCCTTGAGTGTGGGCCTAGGGGGCAACTGGGTGCGCGGCGAAGACTTTCTGCAGATTTACAGTTACGAGGTCACGGACGGCCACGCCCCCGACTATAACCGATTGGTGCAGGAAGTGGTGCAGAAGTACCGCTGGGCCGAGACAACAACGCCGGCGCCCAGTGGGAATTTGCCCGTATTGTTTACGCCCCGCGCGGTGGCTAGCGTCCTGGCGGGCCTGTTTGAGTCTATGTTGTCGGGGCAAGCGGTTGTGCAGAAAGCGACCCCCTTGGCGGACAAGGTAGGTCAGCGGGTGTTCGACCCCCACTGGACCGTAACCGAGGACCCCACCGCTGGCGTGAGCGCCCGCCAGTTTGACGACGAAGGCACCCCGACCCAAACCCAAACCCTGGTCGCGCAGGGCATCGTACAGGGCTTTTATTGGGACAAGACCTGGGCGCAGCGGGCAGGCCGGACTTCGACTGGCAATGGCTACCGCAGTGGTCTTTCTCGTCCCGGCGCGGAATTGCTTAACCTGTGTATTGCTCCCGGCACTGTTCCCTACACCGAGCTGGTGGCCCAGATGGCCGACGGGGTGATCGTGGACCAGGTGTTGGGCGCGGGCCAGTCCAACCAGTTGGCCGGCGAGTTTTCCGTGAATCTAGACCTAGGCTACCGGGTCATCAACGGCGAAATCGTCGGGCGGGTGAAAAACACCATGGTGGCTGGGAGCATCTTGGAGGCGCCCGTGGCGGCCATGAGTCAAGAGCGGGAGTGGGTGGGCGCTAGTGTTTACAGTCCAGCGGTGTTGTTTGCGTCTTTGGGGGTCGCTACTCGCAGTTAATTCTTCTGGTTAAAATTGAAGGAACCTGCGGTCTTTACGCCAATTGGGGTCGGAAAACCCCCACCGATTTCCCAATTGACAAGGTACGATAGAAGTATCTGCAGGCTCAGGGCAGGGAAGGATATGTTTGAACGGTTCACGGAGAAGGCCATCAAAGTCATTATGCTTGCCCAGGAGGAGGCGCGCCGCCTCGGGCACAACTTTGTGGGAACGGAGCAAATCCTACTGGGGCTGATCGGCGAGGGCACCGGGGTGGCCGCCAAGGTGCTGAAATCCATGGGTGTGAATTTGAAGGACGCCCGGATTGAGGTGGAAAAAATCATTGGCCGGGGTTCAGGCTTTGTGGCGGTCGAGATTCCCTTTACCCCTCGAGCCAAACGGGTTTTGGAGCTGTCGCTAGAGGAGGCGCGGCAGCTAGGCCACAACTACATTGGGACAGAACACCTGTTGCTGGGATTGATCCGCGAAGGGGAAGGGGTGGCCGCCCGCGTGCTGGAGAACTTAGGGGTGGACTTGTCCAAGGTGCGCACCCAGGTCATCCGGATGCTGGGCGAAACGGCGGAGGTCACGGCTGGCGGTGGGAGCACCCGCACCAAGACCCCCACGCTGGACGAATTCGGCACTAATCTGACCCAGCTTGCGGCAGAAGGGAAGCTTGACCCGGTGGTGGGTCGGGAGAAAGAAATTGAACGGGTGATCCAAATCTTGGGGCGGCGCACTAAAAACAACCCGGTGCTCATTGGGGAACCGGGGGTCGGAAAAACGGCGATTGCGGAAGGGCTGGCCCAGCGAATCGCCAACCGGGATGTACCAGACATTCTCGAAGACAAGCGGGTGGTGACCCTGGACATCGGTCTGCTGGTGGCGGGTACCAAGTACCGGGGCGAGTTTGAAGAGCGCCTCAAAAAAATCATGGACGAAATCCGCCAGGCGGGGAACGTGATCCTGGTGATTGATGAAGTCCATACCCTGATCGGAGCCGGGGCTGCGGAAGGGGCGATTGATGCGGCCAATATCCTGAAACCGGCCTTGGCGCGGGGTGAGTTGCAGTGCATCGGCGCCACTACCCTGGACGAATATCGCAAGCACATCGAGCGGGATGCGGCCCTCGAGCGGCGGTTCCAGCCGGTGATGGTGGGTGAACCCTCGGTCGAGGAGACCATCGAAATTCTGTTTGGCCTGCGGGAGAAGTACGAGCAACACCACAAGTTAAAGATCACCGACGAGGCGCTGCGGGCGGCGGCCAAGTTGGCGGACCGCTATATCTCCGACCGCTTCTTGCCGGATAAGGCCATTGACCTGATTGACGAGGCGGGGTCGCGGGTGCGGTTGATTAACTCCCAGTTGCCGCCGGCGGCCAAGGAACTGGAGAAGGAGCTGCGGCAAATCCTGCGCCAAAAGGATGATGCGGTGCGCGCCCAGGACTTTGAGCGGGCCGGGGAGCTACGGGACCGCGAGATTGAAATCAAGGCGCAAATCCGGGCGATTGTCCAGAGCAAGAAGGCCGAGGCCCAGCAAGGGGGCGGTGAAACTCCGATGGTGACGGAAGATGACGTGGCGCAAATCGTGGCCTCCTGGACAGGGATTCCGGTGAGCAAGTTGACCGAGACCGAGTCGGAACGCTTGTTGCACATGGAAGAAACCCTGCACCAGCGGATCGTGGGGCAAGAGGAGGCGGTGCGGGCGATTTGTCGAGCGGTGCGGCGGGCGCGCGTGGGCCTGAAGAATCCCAACCGTCCGATTGCCAGCTTCATCTTCTCTGGGCCAACGGGGGTTGGAAAGACCGAGCTGACCAAAGCCTTAGCGGCCTACTTCTTCGGCTCCGAGGAGGCGATGATTCGCCTGGACATGTCGGAGTACATGGAGCGGCACACGGTCTCCAAGCTGATCGGTTCGCCGCCTGGCTATGTGGGCTACAACGAAGGGGGCCAGTTGACGGAGGCGGTGCGGCGCCGGCCCTACACGGTTGTCTTGTTCGATGAAATTGAAAAAGCCCACCCGGATGTCTTCAACCTGTTGTTGCAAATCCTGGAGGATGGCCGGTTGACCGATGCCAAGGGGCGCACAGTGGACTTCAAAAACACACTGCTGGTGATGACCTCCAACATCGGCTCCAAGGTCATTGAAAAGGGCGGCGGTGGCTTAGGCTTTGAGCTGGGCGAAGACAAGGAAGACACCCAGTACAACCGGATTCGCAACCTGGTGAACGAGGAACTTAAGCAATACTTCCGCCCCGAATTCCTGAACCGGATTGATGAAATCATCGTCTTCCGGCAATTGACCAAGGACGAGGTCAAGCAAATTGCCGATATCATGCTCAAGGAGGTCTATGGGCGGCTGGCCGAGCAGGGGATTACCCTGCAGGTGACAGAAGCCTTCAAGGATCGGCTGGTGGAAGAAGGCTATAGCCCGTCCTACGGGGCGCGGCCTTTGCGGCGGGCGATCATGCGCCTGCTGGAGGACTCCCTAGCGGAAGAAATCCTGTCTGGGCGCATTAAGTCGGGCGACACGGCGATTGTGGACGTGGATCCCGAAACGAAGCAGGTGAAGGTACTCTGCGAACCGACAAAGCGGGAGTTGTTGCCCCAGTCCTCGAGCTAGTTGGTTCTCCCAGATAGTAAGGGCCAATTGGCATGAAGCCCCGCAGTAAGCGGGGCTTTTGCTTATAGGTGCAGGTGATGTTAACTTAAGTCAGGTGAGATGGGGATAGGAGATGGTAACGGTAAATAATGGTCTGCCTTTAACCTATGAGCCTACCTTTGGGCTGGAATCCTCAGATTGTCTTTGGTTGATGACCCGCTGGGAACGATATGCCTTCAGCTATTTGCTGCAAGCGATCCAGCCTCAAGTAGCCCTAGAGATTGGAACCTACAAGGGAGGTAGTTTGCAGGCAACGGCTCGAGTGGCTCAAAAGGTCTATTCCCTTGACATTGCATCCTGGCCCAGGGAAATGCTTTAGCAGTGGTTGCCTAATGTGGAGTTTTGGGTTGGGGATTCCAAGCTGCTGCTGCCGGCGTTGCTGAACCACATCACCAGTCAGGGCGAGCCGCTAGCGTTTGTGTTGATTGATGGTGACCACAGCACGGAGGCAGTCAAAACTGATATCAACCTGTTTTTGGCGCACTACCGCCCTATCGTTCCCCTTTATCTCCTCATGCACGACACGTTTTATCCGCCTTGCCGACAAGGTATTTTATAGCTAAAAACGTTTAGCTTGGCATAGAATAGGGCTAATGAGTTCATAGAGGTTTTTCATGTCTAAGCCTTACAG
>JANXAM010000011.1 GCA_025062155.1 Gloeomargarita sp. SKYB120
TAAGGCTTAGACATGAAAAACCTCTATGAACTCATTAGCCCTATTCTATGCCAAGCTAAACGTTTTTAGCTATATAAATTGGAAACACAACGGTTGTGCTGACGACGGTCATAGCAATACCTCCTAAGTCCCCACTCGCTGGGGAAATCTATAAATTGGAAACAGAAAAATAAAATCCGTTCAGAGCTTAGAGAAATTAGTCCCCACTCGCTGGGGAAATCTATAAATTGGAAACAAGGCAAAGGCCGCAAAGACCCCCGATAGTCTTGCTTGTCCCCACTCGCTGGGGAAATCTATAAATTGGAAACTAACTGGTACTCCAAGGCCTGTTTGCGAAAACTCTTGGGTCCCCACTCGCTGGGGAAATCTATAAATTGGAAACTGACAGGAACCTAAATCAGGGGAATAGTTGATCGCAGTCCCCACTCGCTGGGGAAATCTATAAATTGGAAACCAGTTGTAGGCCGTGTCCTCGCTTAACCCTAAAACTTCGTCCCCACTCGCTGGGGAAATCTATAAATTGGAAACCCCAGAAGGGCCTGCGGGAGTGCCCCGCCTGGAACTGCGTCCCCACTCGCTGGGGAAATCTATAAATTGGAAACTCCATGCGAACGTAGTGAACCTTGTACTCTACCCTTGTCCCCACTCGCTGGGGAAATCTATAAATTGGAAACGATTACGAAAGTCTCCCCGCTGGCCAGGCGGGGTTGAGTCCCCACTCGCTGGGGAAATCTATAAATTGGAAACGCAATACCCCCGCCGCCCTGAAGACCTGCGCGAACGTCCCCACCCGCTGGAGAAATCTATTTGGAAACAAATCGTTGGATTTTTGGTTAGAATCACTATAATTTCGAGGGCGGCCTGAACCAACCATGACGACTCCCCTACGGCTAGCGCTGTTTGGCACCAGTGCGGACCCGCCGACGCTGGCCCATGCCCAGATCATTCGCTGGCTGGCTCAGGAGGACGAGTTTGACCAGGTGCTGGTGTGGGCAGCGGATAACCCCATGAAGCCGAACCAGACGCCCTTGCCGCACCGGATGGCGATGCTGGAGCGCTTGGTGCAGGAGCTAGGGGAACCGAAGGTGCGCTTGGCGCCGGAGTTGAGCCACCGGTTTACACGGGTGAGTGTGGCGCGGGTCAAGGAACAGTATCCCCAAGCAACAATTACCTTGGCCTTGGGAGCGGACTTGTTGCCCCAGTTGCCCCGCTGGCACAAAGCGGAAGAGTTATTTCCCCAAGTGGAGGTGGTGATTATTCCCCGCACGGGTTACACGCTGGCGCCTGCCGCCCTGGATTGGTTGCATCAACACAGCCCTCGCGTGCGCATCGCCCCGATTACGGTGCCGGACTGGTCATCGCGGGCGTTTCGGGAGGGTCAATGCTTTGAAGAACTCAGCCCCGCCGTCCGGGCCTACATCCAGGAACACGGACTCTATCAGGAGGTGCAGGTGCCTACCCCACGCCGATGACCGAACTCCAGATCACGGTGGATGTGGTGACAGTGATTTTTTCGGTAGATACGGAGGCGCAGCGCCTGCTGGTGCTGTTGTGCATGGGAGAACCGGCGCGGTTGCCAGGAATGCCCCTCAGCCATGAACTCACCCTAGCGGAACAGGCCTACCAAGTGCTGGCCACCAAGGTGCAAGTGGAACATCTGTACCTAGAGCAACTGTACACGTTTGGCGGACCGGGCCGGGATGAGCGGGAAAGTCCTACGCGCCGTTGCCTGTGTGTGGCCTACTTTGCCCTAGTGCAGTACCAGGAAACGGTCTTGTTGCCAGGGCCGGAGCCGGTGCAGTGGGTGCCGTTTACGGAATTGCCGCCCCTGGCGGGAGACCACGCCGAAATCGTGCGCTATGGGTATCAACGGTTGCGCAATAAGCTGGAGTACAGTCCAATTGCGTTTCAGGTGCTGCCGGAGTTGTTTACCCTGGGGGAACTGTATCAACTCTACACCACCATCTTGGGGGAAGATTTCAGCGATTATTCCAACTTTCGCGCCCGCCTGTTGAAATTGGGCTTTTTACAGGACACGGGCCAAAAAGTCTGTCGAGGCGCGGGGCGACCGGCGAGTTTATATCGGTTTGACCGCGAAGCGTTCTTACCCTACAAGGACAAGCCGATGGTGTTTATATGAGCGAATTGCGGCTGGGGTTGGCCCAACTGAACCCGACGGTGGGGGACCTGGTGGGCAATAGCGAACAAATTTTGCAGGCGGCTAAACAATGCGCCTTCCAGTCGGTGTCGCTGTTGATAACGCCGGAGCTGTCCCTGTGCGGGTATCCCCCCCAAGACCTGGTGCTCGACCCCCTGTTTGTGGAGAACTGTCAAACGGCCCTGCACAATCTAGCCTTAAAAATTCCTCCCAAAATTGGCGTTTTAGTCGGGACAATTCTCCCCAATCCCGACTGGTGGCAAAAGGGCGAAAAACCGCTGTTCAACGGTGTAGCGCTCCTGCTGGATGGCCGGATTCGGTACACCTTTTACAAGCAGCTCCTACCCGATTATGACGTGTTTGACGAGCACCGCTATTTTCAGCCGGGCGCTCAGGTGAATGTGTTGCGCTGGCGGGGGGTGCGTCTTGGCATTACCATCTGCGAAGACCTGTGGAACGACGAGCAGTTCTGGAGTGGTCGCCGCTACCCCGAAAATCCGGTCACGCGCCTGATGGAGCAGGGAGTGGATGTGCTGGTCAATCTGTCAGCGTCGCCCTACTGGCTGGGCAAAGGGGCGCTGCGGGAATCCCTGCTGGCTCACCACGCCCGCAAGTACCACGTGCCGCTGATTTACGTGAACCAAGTGGGGGCCACCGACCAGTTGGTCTTTGACGGGCGCAGCGTGATTGTAGATGAAACGGGACAGGTTATCCACCGGGGGCGGGCCTTCCAGTCGGAGGTGCAAATTGTCACCTACCGCCAGGGTCAATGGCAGGATACCCATGTCCATCCCGCGCCGGACCCCTGGGCCGAGGTCTGGCAAGCGCTGGTGCTGGGCCTTCGGGATTACGTCCGCAAAAGCGGCTTTCAGCGGGTGGTCCTCGGTCTCAGCGGCGGGATTGATTCATCGCTAGTGGCGGCGCTGGCGGTCGCAGCCTTGGGAGCCGAACAGGTCTTGGGGGTACTGATGCCGTCGCCCTACACCTCGGAGGCCTCCCTCGCCGATGCGCTGGCCTTGGCCGCTAACTTGGGGATTCAAACCGAGAAGATTCCCATCCACGACCTCATGGCGGCCTACGACGCGGCCCTGGCACCCTTATTTGCCGGCTATAGCCCCGATGTCACCGAAGAAAACCTGCAATCACGGATTCGCGGCACGTTGCTGATGGCCCTGGCCAATAAATTCCACGCCCTAGTGCTGGCCACTGGGAACAAGTCGGAGCTGGCGGTGGGTTACTGCACCCTGTACGGGGATATGTGCGGCGCGCTGGCCCCCATCGGCGACCTGTACAAAACCCAGGTCTATGCCCTGGCTCGCTGGTACAACGAACAGATGCGCGCGCAGGGGAAAACCGCCCTGATTCCCGAACCTATTTTCACGAAGGCCCCCAGCGCCGAACTCAAACCCGGCCAGACCGACCAGGATACCTTGCCGCCCTATCCCGTCCTGGACGACATCCTGCAACGGTGGCTGGAGCAACGCCAGACCCCTGAACAGATCACAGCGGCGGGCCATGACCCTGCCCTCGTCGCCCAGGTGATGCAGATGGTGCAACAGGCGGAATTCAAGCGGTTTCAAGCAGCGCCAGTGCTCAAGGTTTCCGAGCGCGCCTTTGACCGGGGCTGGCGGGTACCAATAGTTGCCCAACCCCCCCGCCACCGACTGTCTCTCGACCCCTAGCGACGCCGGGGCACCGCGGCCAGGAAATCGTCAGGGATGGAAACGGTCGCCGGCGGCGTTTTGACCGTGTAGATAAGTAGGCGCGCCAACTCGCGGTAATCGGCGGGATCGCCCCCCTTGCGGCCCCGGTCGGGGATCCGTTTGGCGGGAAGACCAGCCCCCAACTGGGGAAAGCCCAGTTTCTTGCGGTAGTAGTCTCCATAGCGAGGTGTCTTCAAGTTAAAGGGCGTTTCCCCCTTCTCCCGCTGGGGCAGAATCCGCCGCCGCTGATACGGCACCGTATTGTCGCCGAAATTCTCCATGTACTCGTCGCTGTTGAGCAGAGCGTCCACAAACCCCTTGATGCCCTGGGTGCCCAGCACAATGGACCAGGCAATTTTTTCTCGCTCATTGTAGACATCCCGCCCTAAGACCCGCTGCACCACCAGTTCCACAAACCGGTAGTTGTCGTTGCAGTCGTAGTTATTGCGCCGGAACGCCTCCGAAAGCAACAGCCCCCGGATGAAATCCCGCACTGTGATCTGGCCGTAGCGCAACTGGGACTCCAAAATCGTCTGGCGGTTGAACTTGATGATCTGGTGCTCGCTGAAAATTTGCCGGTAAGCCGCCCAAATCAAGCCATCCATGTCGCTGGGAGACAGCAAATTCTCCGTGGTAAAGATGCGGGGCTGCTCGTCGCTCCCCACTTCGTAACCCACTACCCGCTGGTTCTGGCTGGTCGGCCCATAACTGAGCAAAGGTAACGCCATCGTGCCTCTCTCCAAAAATTGCGCGTTACTCTCGATAATACTCAAGAATCGTCGGCGTAACCCGCCAGCCCGAATTGTTAAAAAATAAGAACAAAATCCCCCCGCCGCCCCACCCCTAAGCCGCCTACCTTTGCGTTTTACTAAGGAAAGTAAAGTTTTATTGCGGAAATAGGGGGAATTTGGTTCAGGGGCTGGGCAAGTGGAACACGGGTAATACTGGCTTGGTGTGGGTTTGCGGCGGTTTGTGCTGGGCAATACTGCCTGAGGAGCCTGTAATGATTCTTAAAAAAGTCCGTTCTAATCTTCAGTTATAAAGGGTTTTGGGGAAGCACGGCTTCGGTGTCCCCTTGGGACTCTTCTGAGAAACCATCGCGTTTTTGAGAGGAGGGACGAGGGGAGCCAGGAGTGTGTGACTTCCGCCGTAACAACTGTCTAAAGAAGATTTCGTTAAAAGGAGATTCACATCCATGTTGGACGCATTTGCCAAAGTGGTTGCCCAAGCAGATACTCGGGGGGAATTTATCAGCGCCGCTCAGATTGACGCTCTGTCGGCGATGGTGGCCGATAGCAACAAGCGGTTGGATGCCGTGAACCGGATGACCTCCAATGCGGCGACCATCGTGACCAATGCGGCGCGCGCCCTGTTTGCCGAACAGCCCCAGTTGATCCAGCCGGGCGGGAATGCCTACACCAGCCGGCGGATGGCGGCCTGCCTGCGGGATATGGAAATCATCCTGCGCTATGTGACCTATGCGACGCTGGCGGGCGACCCGAGCGTGTTGGATGACCGCTGCTTGAACGGGCTGCGGGAAACCTACCAAGCGCTGGGGGTGCCGGGGGCTTCCGTGGCGGTGGGTATCCAGAAGATGAAGGAAGCGGCGATTGCCATCATCAATGACCCCACGGGCATCACGCGCGGCGATTGCAGCCAGATTGTCTCTGAAGTCGCCAGCTACTTCGACCGGGCGGCGGCGGCGGTGGTCTAACACCGGATGGCTCTGATTGTTGTGTTGAGTTGTTTTTCTGAAGGAGTGGATCGATCATGAAAACCCCTTTGACTGAAATCATTGCGGCAGCCGACAGCGAAGGCCGTTTCCTGAGTAACACGGAACTGCAAGCGGCGTTTGGCCGGTTTGGTCGGGCGCAAGCGGGTCTGCAAGCGGCCAAGGAACTGACGGCCAAGGCGGAGCAGTTGATCAAGGGAGCGGCCCAAGCGGTTTATAACAAGTTCCCCTACACGACCCAGATGCAAGGCCCAGAATACGCCTACGACGAGCGGGGCAAGGCCAAGTGCGAGCGGGACATCGGTTATTACCTGCGCATGATCACCTACTGCTTGATCGTGGGCGGCACGGGCCCGATGGATGAATACCTGATTGCCGGTTTGGATGAGATCAACCGCAGCTTCAACCTGTCCCCCAGTTGGTACATCGAAGCGCTGAAGTACATCAAGGCCAACCACGGGCTGACGGGGCAAGCGGCGACGGAAGCCAATAACTACATTGACTACGCCATCAACGCCCTGAGCTAACGTCTGAGGGCGTGAACGAACCCGGTGGGACAACCTGCCGGGTTTCTTTTTGCAGGGGCTGTTGCATTTTGGGGGAAAGCGTTTTATGACCACATCCACGTCGGCGAAAAATTTGGGGATTAGCGAGTTTAACCGAGACGAACGCATCGAACTGCGCAGCAACCCGACCGAAGCCGACTACGACCGGGTGATCCGGGCGGCGTACCGGCAAGTGCTGGGGAACGACTACGTGATGGCCTCGGAACGGTTGCGGTTTGCCGAGTCGCAACTGCGCAATGGCAATATCACGGTGCGGGAGTTTGTGCGGGCGCTGGCCAAATCGGAACTGTACAAGCGCAAGTTTTTCTATCCCCATCCGCAGGTGCGCTTTATCGAGTTGAACTACAAGCATCTGCTGGGACGGGCGCCCTACGACGAGCTGGAAATCAGCTTGCACAATGATATTTACGCTAACCAGGGCTACGACGCAGAAATTGACTCCTACATTGACAGTCAGGAGTACGCGGATAACTTTGGTGAAAATATCGTGCCCTACTACCGGGGCTTTTGGAGTCAGCGGGGCCAGAAAACCGTAGGCTTTACGCGCATGTTTCGCTTGTACCGGGGTTACGCCAACAGCGACCGGGCGCAGGTGGAGCAGCGCAATCCCCGTCTCATTTGGAATCTGGCCCGCAACACGGCCAATACGGTGATTCCCCCGTCGGGAGTGAGCGACGCCTGGGCGTTTCGTCCCACGCCAACGGCAGCAGGGCCAGCGCGGCAAGGGGCCTTAGTGGGCGATAGCAGCCGGGTCTATCGGGTGGAAGTCACCGGGATTACAGGTCCACGGGTGCGGCGCAGTACCCAGACGTTACTCGTGCCCTACGAGCAACTCTCGATGCGGATGCAGCAAATCCAGCGGCAGGGAGGACGGATTGCCAGCATCACCCCGGCCTAGAAAGGTGCTGGAATCGCTGTAACTTCCAAATCATTGGACAGGCCCCCTAGGGGTCTTTTTTTCTGGTGTCGGTAAAATGGTGGGGTATATGGCGTAATTCCTGGTTTTCCAGTCCCCTTTTTTGGAAACGAAAGTAGCTTGGCGGTAGCAAAGAGGCGGCAATGGAGACAACCTGGCGAGTCACGCGGTATCAGCAACTGTGGTGGGGCATCTCCTTGGGGGTGATCCTGGCGGGAGTGGTGGCCATGGTTCTCCTTTGGGTACAAACGGGATTCCCCCTGCGGCCCAGCATTGACTTCATCGGGGGGACGCGGTTGCAGTTGGAGCGGGATTGCTCGCAAGGGTGTCCGGAACCTCTGACGTTGCCTCCATTGCGGTCGGCGCTGACGGAATTGGGATTGGGCAGCAGCAGTCTGCAAATTGTGGGCGGCCAGGCGGTATCGGTGCGCACGCGGTTTTTGACGCCTCAAGAGCGGGAACAGGTGCAGGCCAAATTGATCCAGGTGATGGGTAAAATTGACCCCCAAAAAACGCAGATTGACAGCATCGGCCCCACGTTTGGCCGCCAGGTTTTGCTCAGGGGGTTACTGGCGCTGGCGGTGGCGTTTCTGGGAATTGGGGTTTACCTGGCGGTGCGGTTCCAGGTGGACTATTCGGTGCTGGCGTTTGTGGCCCTGCTGCATGATGTGCTGGTGACGGTGGGGGTGTTTGCGCTGCTGGGACTGGTCGCCGGCGTAGAAGTGGACAGTTTGTTTGTGGTGGCGCTGTTGACCATCGTGGGGTTTTCGGTAAACGACACGGTGGTGATCTATGACCGGGTGCGGGAATTGCTCAAGTTGCACAGCGATTGGCCCATTACCCAGGTGGTGGATACAGCGGTGGCCCAGACCCTGACCCGTTCCATCAACACGACGTTGACCACCATCTTGAGCCTGGTGGCGATCGTGTTGTTCGGCGGAGAAACCCTGCGCTGGTTTGCCCTGGCCTTGATCGTCGGGTTTGTCAGCGGCGCCTACTCCAGTATTTTTATTGCCAGTACGTCCCTGGCCTGGTGGCGGAGTCGTCATGCAACAAACCCGGCTTAATCAGATTGCCGACCAAGTTGGGCAGTCGGTGCAGCGCTGGGTGGCCTGGCCCTTGAACCGCTGGCTGCTCCACCTGGTTTTCCTGTTTGGAGGGGCGTTTTTAGCCGCCTCGGTTAGCACCAGTCTGGGCGCTCTAGCCCAACTCGATACAGTGGGGATGCTGGTGCTGATAGCGGGCACCGAACTCATCAGCTGGTGGACCTACAGCCGACGGCGGGTGGGTTTACTGCTGTCGCTGCTGAACACCCTCAAGGTGGGTTTTATGGGCGGTATGTACCTGGACGCGCTCAAGCTGGGCAGTTAACTCCTGCACGCCCTGGTAGTTGAGCCGGTAGCTCAAGGGATGGGCGATCCAGCGGGCGGTGCTGTGGAACAAAACGTCGCATTCGACTAAACCGTTCTCCCGCAGGGTGCGACCTGTGGCCACCAAATCCACAATCGCTTCCGCCATGCCCGTCAACGGCCCTAGTTCCACCGACCCCGCCAAGGGCACGAGTTCTACCGGCAAATCCAAAGCCGTAAAAAATTCGCGGGCGCAGCGGGTGAACTTGGTGGCGACGCGGGCGTAGGGAGGCAAATCCAACGCGCAGCGGTAAGGACTGTCCTGGCGCACCGCCACCGACATCCGGCAATGGCCAAAGCCTAAATCCAGTAATTGCGCCACGTCCGCCCCCGATTCCCGCAGCACGTCATAGCCGACAATGCCCACGTGGGCCTGGCCCCGCGCCACATACACCGGCACATCCTGGTTGCGCACTAGCAGGGCCTGCACGCCGGTCTGAGGGTCGCGCATTTGCAAAAGCCGGTTGTCCGCCGCCAGTAAGGGACGAAAGTCCAACCCTACCTGGTACAAGCGGTCAATGCTCTCGGCCAGCAGGGAACCCTTGGCCAAGGCAATCACCAGCATCGTTACCCCAGCATTTGCCGGGAGATGAGTTTTTCCAAGTCCGCCTGGGTCTGGCTGAGCATTTGCTCCCGCCCATCTTGACTCTGGGGTGAAACTGGCGGCACGAGATTGCGAAACTGCAATGCCATGTGCACCTGGAGATGGGCGACGTAATCCCGTAAATCTTCCCTCAGCGCTGAACTGGGGGTTTTCATAACGGCTATCCCTCAGTTGGATACGAACGCAACAGGCTCTAGTAAGCTAACACAGATGCCCGGTACTGTTACCGGCCCCTTTATCAAGCTTAACAAGCCGGTCAAAGTTCCTAACAGGATGTAACAGGAGGCGTTTCTTGCCAGGGGCGTTGGTAGCGGCGGGCGTAGTAGTCTAGCAGGCGTTGCAGGCGTTCACCCTGTTCTGGGGTCTGCCAGCGACAGGTAATGCCTCCCACCTGGCTGTGTTCGTAGGCAAACGGCAGCATCTGGGGGATTAGAGTTGTGTCAATGCCAAAAATAGCGCAGTGAGCCGCCAACTCCCGGTATACCCCCAACGGCAACTCCGGCTGGTAAAACGTCCGTTCCGTCATTCAGGCAGCAGACAGCAGTTCACCCCGTCCACGCAGACCTTCCCCGATTGCAGCGCCCACCGCACCAGGGCAACCCGGTTTTCCGTGGCGGTTTTGGTGAGGATGTTGCTGATGTGGTTGTCCACCGTCCGCTTGCTGATTTCCAAGCGCTGAGCGATTTCCTGGTTTTTCAACCCAGCAGCCACCAGCGCTACAATCTCCATTTCCCGCTCCGAAAGTAATGGCTGACGTTGAGTCGGTCGCTGTGCCATAAGCCCCTACCCATACCGCTATTTATACTCAATTCCCATCATAGGGCAAAGGGGGGACGGGTTCAGGACGTTTGCTCGGTTTAGTTTTGGCGCGAGGCGGTTGGAGCTGTTGTAAAAGCGCTTCCACCTGATGGACCCCCTGGGCGTTCTGCTGTTGATGGTAAAGGCGGCGGGCTGTCTGTAAGGCGCTCTCGGCTTCAGCGTTCCTTTTTTGCTGGTACAGGGCTAAGCCCAGTTGATGGTGAGCAAGAGCCAATTCCGGTTCCAACCGCACTACCTCCTGGTAGGCCGCCGCCGCCTGGTCCCACTGCTGCTGCTGCATGTAGAGTTGGCCGAGATGGGTATAGGCGCGGGCCGGTTGCAATGCAATGGCCTGCTCATAGGTGCGGATAGCCCCCGCCAGGTCGCCGCTGGTCTCCTGCAGGCGCGCCAGTTGGAAATAAAGCTCGACGTCACGGGGGTTGAAGGCCAAGGCCTGGAGAAGAATGCGTTTTGCTCGGGGCACGTCCCCCTGCAGGGCCCAACTCAGCGCGGTCAGCCGTTGAATCGTCGTGTCTCGGGGGGCGAGTCGAGCGGCGCGGGTGAGCACCGCCAGCGCTTGCTGAGGTTGGTTCAGGGTCAACCAAAGCCGTCCCTGGGCCTCCAGCAGCGGTACCGACTGGGGATGCTGGGCAACCCCCCGGGCCAAGGTGGCCAGCGCGGCTTGCGGTTGCCCTAACCGCTCCTGGACAGCAGCTAACCCAAGGTACGCCGTCACTTGCCGGGCATTGACCCGTAAACTGCGGGTGTAGGTGGCCGCTGCCTGGTCCCATGCCCCTAACTCGGCCTGTACCCGCGCGAGGGCATTGAGATAATCCGGGTTCTGGGGATTCAGGCGCACAGCCTGTTGGTACGCCTCCAGCGCCGCCGACCAATCCCGGCGTTGACTGTACAGGTAACCCAGCGTGGCCCATACGGCACCGTCATTCGGCGTCCGCTGGGCAATCTGCTGATAAATCGCAAGCGCCGCCGCCCAATCTCCCTGGCGTACCAACTCTCGACCTTGGCGCAGGAGAGAAGCGACGGAATTCGTGGGTTGCGCCACCACCCAATGGGGAGTTGCTGCCAGCGTTGCACCCACAACAAGCAGACTGCCCAACCCGAGCTGTTGGAGGAACATTGGGGGGGGAGTGTACGTGGACTTTGGCAACCCAGGATACAATGACGGCCAGATTGAAAACAACCCGGTGCCAGTGTTGAGGATGGAACAAACAACTTTCTGGCAAGACGTTCAACGCTGCAGCGACCGCTATTGGCAACGCTGGCAAAACCGGCTGGGTACGCCGCCGGTGGGGACGTCTCCCTACTGGTCGGTGGTGATTATCGGACGACCGGGTGTGGGGAAGTCCACCCTGTTGCGCCACTTGATTCACCCCTTGACCCTGGCGACCGGCCCCACCTGCTGGCCGGTGAGCGTGTTAACGCCGGACCCGCCCATCCTGTGGACGGATACGCCGGGTTGGACGCCGGAACAAACCCCGGTGATTCAGCAGGCCTTGGTGGCTGCTGACCTGTGCCTGTGGCTGGTCACGCCGGGATATCCCCCGGAACTAGAGCAGCTCTTGCGGGACTGGGGACGGCCCGTGATCCGCGTGGTACCCTGGGGAGTCGGCGACCTTTCCGAGCCAGACCCGCCCTTAGCTAACTGCATCGCCACCGTTGTGGTGCGTTTATTTCCCGGGACGCAGCGGGTGCGCACTGAGTGGCCGGACGGTCGAGGGGAATGGAGCGAGCTTCCCCTGCCAGTGGACGTGAGCGCCCTACAAACCCTGGTGTCGGAGGTGCTCCAGTACCGGGTCGCCATTCGCTGTGTGAATCAGTTGCTGGTCCTAGCCCGACGGGAGCGGGAATGGGTCGCGCAGCAGCGCCAAACTCCCCTGCCCTGGGGACCGGTGGTGGTCAAGGCCCTGGCGATGGCCCTGACGCCGGGACTCCTGTTGAAGCTGGCGGTGTCCTGGTTGACTGATTTATGGACCGTGGTGTGGCTGAGCCGCGCCTATCAATTGCCCATCACCCGCCATGGGATTGAGCGGCTGGTGGTGGCCCTCGGTCTCAGCAGCGGCGCCATCGGTCTGGCAAGTTGGGCGGTGTGGGCGGACGGCGGGTTCGCCCTATTCAACGCTAGTCTATGGGGCGCACTGACCGGTTATGGGGTGCAACGGGTAACGCGCGCATACCTGCAACAGGGCCTAGCCTGGGCGCCCGACGGTCCCCGGACCCTCCTAGAGCGCATTTACCGCCAACTGCGACCAGGAAACTGGCTGCACACTTGGGTCGGCCACTGCCTGCATCTCGTGGGCGACCTGTCATAATAAAAAACGTTGCCGCCGTAACAAATTTTGTGAATGGTTTATGAATCTAGTGGTTTTGCAAGATTGGCTGGACAATGGGGCTTTTGTCCTGTTGCTGCTTACGACGGGGGTCTATTGGGTGAGCCTGGCGTTTCGCCGCAACTGGCTTGCGTGGGGTACGGCGGGCATGGTGCTGGCAAATCTCACGACGGCGGCGCTGTTGTTGGCCCGTTGGCTGGAGGCGGGCCATTTTCCCCTGAGTAATCTCTACGAATCGTTATTTTTTCTGGCCTGGGGCCTCACGGCGTTTCACCTGCTGGTCGAACGCTGGAGCCGCAGCGCTTGGGTGGGCGCCGTAACCGCTCCCGTTGCGATGGGGGTCACGGCTTTTGCCACGTTGTCTTTACCGCCCCAGATGCAGCGGTCAGCTCCCCTGGTCCCCGCCTTGAAGTCCAACTGGCTGATGATGCATGTGTCGGTGATGATGCTGGCCTACGCGGCATTGCTGGTGGGTTCCCTGCTGGCGATGGCGTTCCTGGTGGTGACGCGGGGACAGGAGCCACCCTTGCGGGGGAGTTCCGTTGGCAGCGGCGCTTACCGGAGACAACCAACCGCGTTGACCTTGCCGGCGCGCCAGGAGCCTACTGCCGTACTGACCCGCCCAACCCTGGCCCTCACACCGGAGCAGTGGACCCTGGCGGAGACTCTAGACAACTTGAGCTATCGGGTCATTGGTCTGGGGTTTCCCCTGTTGACGCTTGGGATTATCTCGGGTGCGGTGTGGGCCAATGAGGCCTGGGGTGCGCCCTGGAGCTGGGACCCCAAGGAGACCTGGGCGTTGATTACCTGGCTGGTGTTTGCCGCCTATCTGCACGCCCGTATCACGCGCGGCTGGCAAGGACGACGGCCCGCCCTGTTGGCAACGGTAGGGTTTGCTGTGGTTTGGGTGTGCTACCTGGGGGTGAACGTCCTAGGCAAGGGGCTGCACAGCTACGGCTGGTTCTGGTGATGGCACAATAGACCTGGAGCGTTGCGCATTGCCCGATGGTCGTGACCGCTACCCGTTCTCTGACGCGCCCGGTGTTTCCCTTCAGCGCCATCGTCGGCCAGGAGGAGATGAAACTGGCGCTGTTGTTGAATGTAATTGACCCCAAAATCGGCGGGGTGATGATCATGGGGGACCGGGGCACGGGGAAATCCACGACTGTCCGGGCGCTGGTGGACGTCCTGCCAGAGATTCGCGTGGTGGAGGGCGACCCTTTCAACTCTGACCCGGACGACCCGGAGTTGATGGCGGAAACCGTGCGCCAGGCCAAGGAGCGGGGCGAACCCTTGCGTGTTGTGTTCAAAAAAGTGCCGATGGTGGACTTGCCCCTGGGGGCAACAGAGGACCGGGTCTGTGGCACGATTGACATCGAAAAGGCGCTCACGGAAGGCATCCGAGCCTTTGAACCGGGGTTGCTGGCGCGGGCCAACCGGGGGATTCTCTACGTAGACGAGGTGAACCTGCTAGACGACCACCTGGTGGACGTGTTGCTGGATGCAGCGGCGTCGGGCTGGAACACGGTGGAGCGGGAGGGCATTTCCCTGCGGCACCCGGCCCGGTTTGTGCTGGTGGGGTCGGGCAACCCCGAAGAGGGGGAATTGCGGCCCCAGTTGCTGGACCGGTTTGGGATGCACGCGGAAATTCGCACCGTCAAGGACCCGGCCCTGCGGGTGCAGATTGTGGAGCAGCGGACCGCCTTTGACCGCGACCCCTGGGGATTTCTGGAGCAGTACCGGGAGCAGCAGGAGCAATTGCGGGCCCGGATTGTCCGAGCGCGGGAGTTGCTTCCCCAAGTCCAAATCGATTACGACCTGCGGGTCAAAATCTCGCAAGTGTGCGCCGCCCTGGATGTGGACGGGTTGCGGGGCGATATTGTCACCAACCGGGCCGCCAAAGCGCTAGCCGCCTGGGAAGGCCGGACGCTGGTCACTGAAGAAGACATTCGCCGAGTGCTGGTGTTGTGTTTACGCCACCGCCTGCGGAAAGACCCCCTCGAGCCGGTGGATTCGGGGTATCGGGTGATGCAAGTCGCCAAGGAGGTCTTCCAGTGGGCCGAGGCCTGAGACGCCGGTGGGTCTTGGGGGTGCTGGCGGCGACCGTGAGTGCCGTTCCCGCCCTAGGGCAATCAAAAGCATCTTTAACCTTGCTGACCGCGCGCCCCGGTAGCCTGTACGAACGGGCGGGCCAGGCGTTTCGTAAAGTGCTGCAACCCCAGGGCTTTGACGTGGTGGTGAAAGAATCGCCAGGTTCGATGTTTAACCTGGAACAACTGGCTCAGGGGAAAGCGGATTTGGCGCTGGCCCAGATGGACGCCTTTGTGCTGTTCAAGCAGCAGCATACCCCCCGGCGCGCTCGCGTGGACAACCTGACCGTGATCGGCCCGGTGAACGAGGAACTGGTGCATCTACTGGTGCGTCCAGGGATTCGGTCGCTGGGGCAATTGCGGGGCAAACGGATCGGTGTGGGACCCCAGGATTCCGGCACCTACGTCAGCGCCCTGCTGGTGCTCCAGATGGCGGACTTGGACGTGACGCGCGAGCGGCTGGTCACAGGAGAGATTCGCCAGGGCGTTCGGGAGTTGCAGGCGGGTCAGTTGGATGCCCTATTTGTGACAGCGGGCATCGGCGCGCCCCAACTCCAAGCCATCCCTGCTGGCGCTCCGGTCGAACTGCTGGCGTTGGACCAAGCGCTGCTGAACCAGGCAAAAAACAACTTCCCCGAAGCGGCGGCTCTGTACCAGCTTAGGTCTCTTCCTGCGCGCACGTATCCCTGGCAATCCCGCCCGGTCACCACGCTGGCGACCTATTCCTACTTGTTTGCGCGGCGTTCCTTGCCCCAAGCGCTGGTCTATCGCTTGACCCAGACCCTGGCCCGACACCAACAGGCCCTGCGCCAGGCGCACCCCTTCTGGGCGTTGTTGACGCTGGACCGACGACAGGAGACCTTTGCTGCTGGTTTGACGTATCACCCCGGCGTGCAACAGTATTTGAACGAACAAAAAGTCCCCCGTTGAACTACAGGGGACCGGCGCGTTGGACTCTGTAACTACCAACTGTTTTACACCGCCGCGAAGTATTCTTTGGCCTTCGCCGGGTCAGGAATCATGGTTTTTTCGCCGGGCTTCCAGTTGGCCGGGCACACCTCGTCGGGGTGGCTTTGCACGTATTGGATTGCCTGCAGCGTGCGCAGGGTTTCGTCCACATTCCGGCCAAAGGCCAGGTTGTTGATAGTGGCGTGTTGGATGATACCCTCCTTGTCAATGATGAACAACCCCCGCAGGGCCACCCCCTCCGGCGTCAACACGTTGTAGGCCTGGCTGATGGTTTTCTTCAAATCCGCAATCAAGGGGTATTTCAACTCGCCCACGCCCCCGTCTTTGCGGTCGGTTTGGATCCAGGCCAGGTGGGTAAATTGACTGTCTACTGACACGCCCAGGATTTCTGTATCCAACCGGGCAAAGTCCTCGTAGCGGTCGCTAAAGGAGGTCAACTCCGTCGGGCACACAAACGTGAAATCCAGGGGATAAAAAAGCAAGATCACATACTTTTTACCCCGGTAGTCCGACAGCCGGATGGTCTTGAACTCCATGTCCACCACCGCTGTCGCCTCAAAATCGGGGGCCATTTGCCCCACCTGCAAACACCCTTCCATGCTTTTGCCTCCTGTCACGCTGGACACCTCTGACTATATCATACTCGTAACGATTTTGAGTTTAGGGTTGAAGCTGGTGGAGCTGGTCGGGGCTGACCACGCCCCGTTCGGTGATGATGCCGGTGATGTAGCGGGCGGGTGTGACGTCGAAGGCGGGGTTAAACACCTCAATCCCTGGCGCGGTCAACCACTGCTCGCCAATGCGATAGACCTCGTCAATGTCCCGTTCTTCGATGGGGATTTGGGAGCCGTCGTCGATACGCCAGTCCACGCTGGACAGGGGGGCCGCCACGTAAAAGGGAATCTGGTGTTCCCGCGCCAGCACCGCCAGGGTGTAGGTGCCAATTTTGTTGGCCGTGTCCCCGTTGCGGGCGATGCGGTCGGCTCCCACCACCACCGCGTGGATGAGTCCTTTGGCCATGCAGTAACCGGCCATGTTGTCGGTAATGAGCGTGGCGGGGATGCCCTCTTGCACGCACTCCCAGGCGGTTAGGCGAGCGCCCTGCAGGCGGGGGCGGGTTTCACACACATAGACCTGGAGCAACCGTTGCGCCGCATGGGCCGCCCGCACCACCCCTAGCGCGGTTCCATAGCCCACCGTTGCCAGCGCCCCGGCGTTGCAATAGGTCATCAGGTTCAGGCGGTGGGGCTGTGCTGGAAGACAGGCCAGGCCGTGTTCCCCAATGCGCACGCAGGTGTTGTACTCGTCAACGGCTAGCCCTTGGGCTGTTTCCACCAGCTTTTCCTTGAGAAAGGCGACGGGGCCGACCGTTTGCCGCGCCGTGTTGAGCATCTGGTCAATGGCCCAGAACAGGTTAATGGCGGTGGGACGCGTGTGGCGCAGGGCTTGGGCGACGCTCTCCAGGTGTTCTAAAAATGCCTGGCGGTCGTCGGTGTCTACCTCTTGAGCGGCCAGGGCGATGGCAAACGCAGCGGCAATCCCAATGGCCGGCGCCCCCCGCACCATCATAGTTTGAATCGCCGTCACCATATCTAGCGCCCGGCGGATTTCTACGTAGGTGAGTTCCAGAGGCAAGCGGTTCTGGTCAATCAGGCGCACGTGGTCGTAGGCCCACGCGACAGGCAGGATCGTCATGGCACGCGCAGTTACGGTTCACTTCCCAGTCTAGGGGCAAGCGGCAACGCTTGTTTGCTGTCGCCAGGCGGCCAAATCCGTTAACGCCCGTTGACTGTAAGCCTGATAGCGAGCGGCTTTGTGCTTGGGTGGTGGGTCCAGCGGGGGTAAGAGGCCGAAGTTTGGCGGCATGGGTTGGAAATCGGCGGACGCTGCCGAGCTAATGAAGTGGAACAACGCTCCCATCATGGTCGTGGGCGGCAGCGTGAGTAACGGCCATCCTTTGGCCAACCGCACGGCATTGGTACCCGCCAGCCAGCCACCTGCCACTGCTGCAGCGTAGCCTTCAGTTCCCGTGAGTTGCCCTGCGGCAAACAGGTGGGGGTAGTCCCGAAATTGCAACGTGGCCTGGAGCAGTTTCGGAGCGTTGAGGAAGGTGTTGCGGTGCATGACCCCGTAGCGGACAAATTCTGCCTGCTCCAGTCCCGGAATCATCCGAAACACCCGCTGTTGCTCGCCCCAGCGCAGGTTGGTCTGAAACCCCACCAGGTTCCACAGCCGTCCTTCTCGGTCTTCAGGGCGCAGTTGCACCACTGCATAGGCCCGCGTTTGCGGATGTCGCGGGTCGCGCAGGCCCACTGGTTTCAACGGCCCAAACCGCAAGGTGTCTTTGCCCCGGCGCGCCAGCTCCTCCACCGGCAGACAGGCTTCAAAAAATTTCCGTTCCGCCTGCTCAAAGTCCTTCAGGGGAACCTGTTCGGCGGTCACTAGCGCTTCCCAGAACCGCTCGTACTCCGCCTGGTTCATGGGGCAGTTCAGGTAGGCTGCTTCCCCCTTGTCGTAGCGGCTGGCGAGAAAGGCAATCTCCCGGTTGATGGACTCTCCCAGCACAATCGGGCTGGAGGCGTCGAAAAAGCTCAAGTAGTCCTGGCCGGTGAGCTGTTGCAGGCGCGACGCCAGGGCGGGACTGGTCAACGGGCCGGTCGCGAGTACGACGATGCCAGGAGGAAGGTCGTGCACCTCTTCACGGCGCAGGGTAATCAGGGGATGTTGGGCAATCAGGTCGGTCAACGCCCGGCTGAAGTGAACTCGGTCCACCGCGAGCGCCGCTCCTGCTGGTACCGCGTGCTCATCGGCAACCCGGATGACGAGCGACCCCAACTCCCGCAATTCCTGGTGCAGCAATCCCGTGGCCCGGTCCACCGCCCGCGCTCCAAAGGAGTTGCTGCATACCAACTCGGCCAATTCCCCCGTGTGATGGGCGGGTGTTTGCTTGACAGGGCGCATTTCCCACAGGGTTACCGGCCATCCCGCCTGAGCAATTTGCCAAGCCGCTTCCGTCCCGGCTAACCCGCCGCCAATCACGTGGATGGGCGTTGTCGGCATGGTTCAACCCTGAACACCTGCTGTTCCATCGTAACAAGCGACGGCTGAGACGGGGCAAGACGCCGAGATTTGGCAAAATGTGAGTAGGCCAACCAGGAAACCAGTGATGTCGTCTGCGTTTTCAAGAGCAGGTCCTGGCGGAGCTACGGCATATCAACGCCCGATTGGACAGAAAATTAACCCGGCTGGATGCGGAAATTCGCAATCTCAACACCAAACTCGATACCGACAACGAGCAGCTGGAAACCTATCCAAAATTCTCGGATGTGATTGTCTCAGCAACGGTTGCTTTGGCTGTCAGCGCCCTGACCTTGATTTATTCCCCTAGGGCTATCCCCAGGCGAAACGATGCGCTTTGACGTGGTGACCCTGTTTCCGGAATTTTTCACCAGTCCCCTGGCGACCGGCCTGATTGGGAAGGCCCTGGCCAAGGGTGTGGCGACGGTGGTGTTTACAAATCCCCGCGATTTTACCACGGACAAGCACCAGCGGGTGGATGACGAACCCTATGGGGGCGGCGTGGGCATGGTGCTAAAACCGGAACCCATTTTCGCGGCGGTGGAATCCTTGCCCCAGTTGCAGCCGCGCCAGGTGATTTTGCTCACACCCCAGGGGGAACGTCTCACCCAGGCCCACTTCCGGGAGTGGTGCCAGTATGCCCAACTGGTGCTTATCTGCGGGGCCTACGAAGGGTTTGACGAGCGAATTCGCTACCTGGCCGACCGAGAGATTTCCTTGGGAGATTTTGTGCTCACCAGCGGGGAAATTCCAGCCCTAACCATCATCAATGGGGTGATGCGCCTGTTGCCGGGCACGGTGGGCAAGCCTGATTCCCTAGCCTCCGAAAGTTTTAGCAACGGCCTGCTGGAGTATCCCCAGTACACCCGCCCGCCGGAGTTTCGGGGGTGGCGCGTTCCCGACGTCTTACTCTCAGGCAACCACCAGGCAATTGCCCAGTGGCGCGCTGAGCAACAACGCCTGCGCACCCGTGAACGTCGCCCCGACCTATTGCCGCCCGACGACCCTCAGACCCCAACCGGTACGGCTTCCTGACGCTCTGGCGCCTGGGACGGTTGTCGTTCCTTCTGCTCCTCGAGTTTTTCTCGTTCCTCGGGGGGCAGGAATTCTGGCGGCAACCCGTGGGTGGGGGGCAACCCGTAGATGGAGTTGTACAGGGCATGGTACTGGCGCGCCGATTCTTCCCAGGTGTACCGCGCCGCCATGCCCCGCTGTTGCAACGCCCGCCATTCCTTGGGGTGGCGATAGGCCTCCCACGCTCGCACTAAGCAAGTGTAGAAGTCTAGGGGTTCGTAGCGGTCGAAGCAATAGCCATTGCCCGTGCCCGCCGCCGGGTCGTGGTGAAACACCGTATCCACCAGACCCCCCGTCCGCCGCACCACCGGCACCGAACCGTAACGCAGGGCAATCATCTGGCTGATCCCGCAGGGTTCAAACCGCGACGGCATGATAAAGGCATCGGTTCCCGCATATATCCGCCGCGCCAGGGGGTCATTGAACAGGATTTGCACCGCTACCCGCCCCGGATAGCGCGACGCCATTTGCCACAACTGGGTCTCGTAGTAGCGGTCCCCCGTCCCCATAATCACAAACTGGGAATCCGTGTAGGCCAGGAAGCGGTCCATGATTTGCAGGAGCAGGTCAATTCCCTTTTGCTCCACCAACCGGGAGACCATCCCAATCAAAAACTTGTCCCGGCTCACCTCCAGCCCCACCTCTTCCTGCAGGGCCAGCTTGTTGGCGACCCGCTTGTCTAAAGTGTCCGCGTTGTAGTTCTGGACAATGTGGGGGTCAGTTTCGGGGTTGAATACTTCCGGGTCAATGCCGTTGAGAATCCCTGTGACTTTATCGCCCAGGTACCGCAATAGACCGTCCAGCTTTTCTCCGTATTCCGGCGAGCGAATCTGCTGGGCGTAGTTGGGAGACACCGTATTGACCCGGTCAGCGTACTGCAACGCCGCCGCCATCACGTTGTGCCCCTGCATGTACCAGGGACACCAGGTCATGCGCTCCAGCTTCCAGCGCCACGGGCCTTGGTACGCCAGGTTATGAATCGTAAACACCGTGGTGATGTCGGGGGACTGGTGCATCCACACCGGAATCATGCCCGTGTGCCAGTCGTGGCAATGGATAATGTTGGGTTTCCAGTAGTTCCAGGCAAACTCCGCCGCCCCATTGGCAAAGAGCGTAAACCGCCAGTCCTCGTCCTCCCCGTAGTAGATGCGCCGGGGCATGAACGCCGGGTGACCAAACAGGTACAAGGGGACGTCGCTATTGGGTAAACGGGTTTCATAAACGTGAAAATACTGAAACATAGCATACCCTTCCCAGATGGGGGTTTTGGGGATGTCCAGCTTTTCCGGCAAAAAGCCGTAGTAGGGCAAAAACACCCGGACATCGTGCCCCATCTTTCGGAGCACTTTCGGCAACACCCCCACCACATCGGCCATACCGCCCACCTTAGCAATCGGGTGGGCCTCCGCAGCCACAAACAAGATACGCATTCTTTTATTCCTTACCGTTTGCCCGAAATCATACTCCCTATTTAATACTACGTCACCGGCAGCCCAACTGAAGACCATCACGGGCTTTTGGTGCAAACTGTTTCAACCACCACGCAGTCGGCCCCACCGACGCTATGACACGACGCCAAGGCCTCTTGCCGGGCAATTTCTGGGGTTGTCCCCCAACCCCCGCCGGCGTAATTGCGACTGTCACGGGCAAGCGCGCCGCAAGCATTGTGAAACCAGACCAGGACTTCGCAGGGTTTGCCGCCGGAGACCTGTTCACACTCCTGGAGCGCCCGCTTTTCCGCACTCGCCCGGTCGGGAAAGTTGTAGCCGTAGCCATACACCCCGTCTACGTTGTTGTAGGCAATTGCGCCAAAGAGTCCGGTTGGCGAGTCAGGGGTGGGTTCGGGTGGGGGCGATTCCTGCGTGATGGGTTCGGGAGTGGATAGGTCCCCCGGCTCTTCGTAAAAAAGCGCCACCAGCACGATCAATCCCACAAACGCCGCTCCCAGCAACCCCAACCCGATAAACACCCAAGCAATACAGGGCAATCCCCGGGACGATGGGGACTTCGCCGGTGGGACGGTCGCCAGGGGAACTGTCGGAGGGATAGGGGCGCGAACGGGGGCGGTTGGTTCCAGACCAGGCGTAGCCGTCGTCAGTTCCTGAACCGCCTGCAGGGCTTCCGTGGCGCTGGGATAGCGTTGCCGCCAATCGGGATGCACCATTTTTTCCAAGACGGCGCGAAGGGCGGGACTCACCTGAGCGTGGCGTTGCCAGTGCAATTCGCCCGTGTCAAAGTCCTCCATCTGGCTGGGAGGAAGCCCTGTCAAAGCTTGGATGGCCACCGCTCCCACGGCATACACATCGCTGCTCAGGCGCGGTTGGCCCCGGAATTGCTCGATGGGCATATAGCCCCGTGTGCCGATTTGGGTGCCAATGGCCGTCTCGCCCCGGTTATCGGCAATAAGAGTCCCTACCTCCTTCACCGCCCCAAAATCAATCAGCACAATTCGCCCGTCCGACTGCCGCCGCATCAGGTTGGCGGGTTTAATGTCCCGGTGGATGATATGCCGCTGGTGCACCTGGCTCAACACCTCCAGCACATCCAGCAGAAATTGTTTCACCCAGCTTTCCGGGTATTTTTTACCGGGGGTGAGTTCCTGGCTCAGGTCGTGGCCCTCGATAAATTCCTGCACCAGGTAAAACTCCTGGTCCTGCTCGAAGTGGGCCAGCAGGCGGGGAATGCGGTTGACTGTCGAACCCAATTGGTAGAGCACTTCCGCTTCCCGGTTGAACAGGCGGCGGGCCACCTCCAGCACCTGGGGATTGGTGGACTGGGGTTGCAATTTTTTAACCACGCAGCGGGGATGACCGGGAAGAAATAAATCCTCTGCCAAAAAGGTCTGACCGAAGCCCCCACTACCCAGGGGTTTAAGGATGTGGTAGCGACCCACCAGGGTAATGTCGGTCATGCCACCGCGCCGGAAATACTACTAGTTTAAGGCAAAGCTCCGGCCCGCCGGTTTGATGGAATCATGGCTGCGCCAGTAACGCCCGTGCCGTCTGCACCAGGTTGTCCACCGTCATGCCAAATTTCTCCATGCACACGGGACCCGGCGCCGATGCCCCAAACCGGTCAATCCCTAGCACCTTGCCATCCAAACCCACGTACTTGTACCAGAAATCGGTGACACCCGCTTCGATGGCGATCCGTTTGCGCACCGCCGGCGGCAGGATGGCATCGCGGTACTCCTGGGGCTGGGCGTCAAACAGGCGCGTGCAGGGCATGGAGACCACCCGCACTTTGTAACCCTCTAACCGGGCCGCCGCCTGCACCGCCAACTCCAACTCCGACCCCGTGGCAATGATAATCAAATCGGGATGGTCGCAGCCGCAGTCCACTACGATATAGGCGCCCTTGGCAACTCCTTCGATGGACGTGCCAGGCACCGGGTTCACCGCTTGCCGGGTAAAGACCAGTACGGAAGGGGTTTCCTTGGCTTGCAACGCCACCTGATAGGCTCCCACTGTTTCCCGCGCGTCCGCCGGGCGAATCACGTACAGGTTGGGGATCAACCGCAGCGACGACAGGGTTTCGATAGGCTGGTGGGTCGGGCCGTCTTCCCCTAAAGCCACTGAGTCGTGGGTCATTACGTGCAACACCCGCGCCCGCGACAGGGCCGACAACCGGATTGCCGCCCGCATGTAGTCAGTAAAGACCAGAAACGTGGCGTCGTAGGGAATCAACCCGCCGTGCAGGGCCATCCCGTTAGCAATCGCTCCCATCGCGTGCTCCCGCACCCCAAAGCGGAAATTGCGCCCGTGGTAGGAACCCGCCTGGAACTCGGGAATCCCCTTGAGATAGGTCATGTTGGAGTGGGCCAGGTCCGCTGAGCCGCCAAGCAATTCGGGAATGGCCTGGGCCAGCGCATTCAAGCACATCTTGGAGATGTTGCGAGTGGCTTCCCTCCCCGTTTCGGCAATGGGCGTTAGAGCTTCTTGCCAGCCCGCCGGCAGTTCTCCCCGCATGATCCGCTCAAATTCCGCCGCCTCTTGGGGATACGCCTGGCGATAGGCTTCAAACCGCGCCCGCCATTCTGCTTCGGCCTTGGCACCCTTGTCAATGGCTTGCCGGAAATGACGCAACACCTCTTCTGGGATATAAAACTCGGGTTCCAGGGGCCAGCCCAGATTTTGCTTGGTCAATTTCACTTCTTCGGGTCCCAGGGGCGCGCCGTGAACCGCTTCCGTCCCCGCCTTGTTGGGCGACCCGTAGCCAATCGTGGTTTCCACAATGATCAAGGACGGCTTATCGGTGACCGCCTTCGCCTGGGCAATCGCCGCGCGGATCGCCGCCAGGTCGTGGTTGCCGTCCTCTACCTTTTGCACGTGCCAGCCGTAGGCCTCGTAGCGCTTTGCCACGTCCTCGGTAAAGGCAATGGCCGTGTCCCCGTCAATCGAGATGTGGTTGCTGTCATAGAGCATGATCAGCTTGCCCAGCTTCAGGTGACCCGCCAGCGACGCTGCCTCCGACGCCACCCCCTCCATCTGGCAGCCATCCCCCAGGATCACATAGGTGTAGTGGTCCACGATCGTGTGACCGGGCTTGTTAAACCGCGCAGCCAAGTGGGCTTCGGCAATGGCTAATCCCACTGCGTTGCCTACCCCCTGACCCAGCGGCCCCGTCGTGACTTCTACCCCCGGCGTCTCGAAGTTTTCCGGGTGACCAGGCGTAATCGAACCCCACTGGCGGAATTGCTTGATGTCTTCCAGCGTCACGTCGTAACCGGTCAGGTGCAACAGGGCGTACTGCAGCATGCAACCGTGCCCCGCCGACAGGACAAACCGGTCGCGGTCCGGCCAGTTGGGATTGCGGGGATTGAATTTCAAAAATTCTTGCCAGAGTACATAGGCCATCGGCGCCGCCCCCATCGGCAGGCCTGGGTGACCGGATTTGGCTTTTTGGACGGCGTCCACCGCCAGGAAGCGAATCGTGTTAATCGCCAATTGCTCGAGATGTGTCGGGGCAGCAACCGTCATAGCGTTTACCTCTCGGATGTCATCGGCGCGGTCAGTCCCATTGTGCCATAGGCGCGTCACAGGGAAAACCATTCATCCAGCAATTGATTCACCTGGACAGGCGCTTCGTCCTGGGGACAGTGACCCACCGGCAGTTCCACCCACCGAATCTGGGGGAATTGTTGCGCCCAGCGACGTCCCCGGCGAACTGACACTAGCCGGTCATGGGTTCCCCAGATCAACAGGGTAGGGGTAGAGAGCGCCGCCAGTAAGGGAGCCACGCGCGGAGCATAACCGGGACGACTGCTCGCCTGAGCCAACCGGCACAGGGTCCAACCGGCGTCCACGTCGTGGGCGGGCTGGGCAAACATGCGCACAAGTTCATCGTTTACCGCCTCCTGCTGGTGATACACCTGGGCACGGCACACCCAGCGGATCACCCCTGGTTGCCGCAGCAGGTAAAACAACGGCCAGGTCACGACAGGGATGAGCGACCGTTCAATGCCCCCCAACCATGCCCAACCAGCAGGCAGGGATGGTCGTCCCTCCGGTAAGCTCAGCAAGGCTAAGCGCTGCACCATGTGGGGGTGGGCCACCGCTGCCGTCAAGGCCACCAGTGCCCCCAGGGAATGCCCCACCAGCCCCACCGGCTCGCCAATCAACGCCCGCCAGAACTCGTACAACTGGGCCACCCACAACCGCACGCCGTAGTTAGCCGCCGCCTTTTGTGCCTCGCCAAACCCCAGCAAATCCAGGGCGTACACAGGGCGATGTTCCCCCAGTACCGGCAAGTTGTACCGCCAATGCTCCAGCGCCGCCCCAAACCCATGCACAAACAGCAGCGGCAGGCCATCGCCCTGGCGGTTCTGGTACACGTACCGCACCCGGTAGCCCCGCCAGAACCAGTACCGCTGTCGCTTCACGACACACACAGGTGGGGATTGACCCGCTGGCACACCGCTGGGTCGTATAGCCGCAGGTAATTCCAGTAATTGCCGAACACCTGGCGTACATAGTCCTGGGTTTCGGGGAAGGGAATATTTTCCACAAATTCATCCCAGTCGCCCTCGCCAAAGCGTTGCACCCAGGCGTCCACATTCCCCGGCCCGGCGTTGTAACTCGCCACCGCCAGCAGGCCGTTGTGCTGGTAAAGACTGTCCGTGTACTGCAAAAACCAGGTGCCCGCTAGCAGGTTTTCCCAAGGCTGCGTCAGTTGAAAGGGGGAACGCTGTAATTGCTCGGCGATCCATGCGCCCGTTTCCGGCAACACCTGCATCAGGCCCACCGCCCCCGCGCTGGAGACAATCGCCGGTTCAAAGCGCGACTCTTGCCGGATCAACGCCGTCACCAGCAGGGGATTCAACCCGTGTTGCGCCGACGCCTGCTGCACCTCGGACCAGTAAGCCAACGGATACAGCGCTTGCCAATAGGCGGGGTCCCGCTGCACCTGCGCGTACTGCTGCTGGTCTTGGGGCGTTTGTACCCGTCGCTCCAGCGTGGACAGCAGGAATAGTCCCTCCAGCCGGTCGCCAATTCCCACCCGCAGCACCCCGTCGGTGAGTTGGTCAACCAAGCGAGGTTGTTGCCGCTCGGTAAATTCCAATTGCCATTGCTCCCAGGCGTCCTGGTACTCCCCCAACCGGTACAACTCCTGCAGCGGCGGCGAACCGCTCAGCAATTGCAACGTCACCCGTTGGAACTGCACGGTGGGCTGGGTTTGCACAATGCCTGCAAAATCCCCTACCGGCCAACCCAACCGCACCGCCGACCGCCAAGCGTAGTAGGAATCGGGATAGCGCTCGATGACTTGGGTGTACAGGGTTTTAGCCCGTTCCGCTTGTCCCAGTTGTTTGGCCCAGGCCGCCAGCCAAAACCCCGCGCGAGGCGCCAGGTCACTCTGGGGCGTATGTTCCCAAATCCCTTCGGCAAAATGCATCGCTTGCCGGAGATTCCCCCGCTGCTGTTCACTGCGAGCCAATTCCCAACGCAATTGGGCCGCTGCCTGGGTCTGGGCATAACGCGCTAACAATTCGGTGCGCGCTTGGCTGACCCGCTGGGCCTGTCCCGCCTTTTCCCACAGGGGCAACCGCTCCCACAGCACCCGCGCCGCTCGCTCGCTATCTCGCTGCTGCAACTGCTGGAAATACAAATCTCGTTGGGGTGCCGGCGCCAAGTGGGACAAGTGATACAGCGCCAAGACCGCCTGGGGGCTTTCCCCGAACTGGCGCACCAAATCCTGGTAATAGCCCATGGCTTCGGTCGTTTTACCGCCCAGTTGATGCCCCCGCGCCGCGCGATAGAGATTCTCCACTGTCAGGGGCGCCAATAGATAGGCTCGGCCCGCCTTCAGGTACTGCTCTTTTTCCCAGTAGGCAAAGGCAATCGCTTGCCACTCGTCCGGCGTCAACTGACTGCGGTACAAATGCACCAGGCGGTCCAGGTACACCGGCAAGTTGGGCAAATGCAGGCCGTGACGCGCTACATGCAATAACAATTGCCGGTCGTGGGGATGTTTCTCCAGGGCCTTTTGCACCCAGGCCACCACCTGGGGATGGGCCGGATACCGTTGTTTGGCTTCTTCCATGCGGCCCAGGGCCAACAACGCTTCGGCGGCCAACTCCTGGTCTGGGTATCGCTCGACAATGTGTTGCCACCGCCGCTGCGCCGCCGCCCGATTGCCCTGCTTCTGATAGGCCCGCGCCTGGTGCCATAACACGTAAGCCGATAGCACCGGATAGTCCCGTTCCAAACCCTGCAACAACTGCAACGCCTTTTTGGGGTCTCCCTGGTCCAACGAATCCACCGCCAATAAATACTTGGCCCGCTGGCGCTCAACGCCTTTGCCCTGAGCGGTTAACTGGGTGAGCGCTTGCCGACGGGCGGGGGGAGACTTCGGCACCCAGGGTTTCAAGGCACCCAAATCTGCTGCTTCAGCGACGGGTGGGGGTTCCACCTTCGACCGACCCTGGTGCCACACCCAGCCACCGACCACGAATAGGGACGCTGCTCCCACCAGCCATCGCCACCACCGACGGGTCACCCCTGCGTCACTCCCCCAACGACTTGCTAACTTTTAGTTATTCAGTGCTAAAGCAAACCTAAATCTAGCACTAATTTCGTGAGCGAGCGGCTTATCTCCCCGGCCTTTAGTCCCATATTACCACGTTTTTCCCCAGCGTCAAGCCGCCTGCAACCATTGCCAGTAGCGTTCCCACAGCGTGGCTCCCCACAGCACCGCGACCGCGCCGCCCAGCGCCAGAAACGGCCCGAACGGCATCGGTTGGCCTGCAGCTAATCGCCCTGTAACGCGCCCGCCTAACCCGACCACGGCGCCCGTCAGGACAGCAACAAAGAGCGCCACCAGCAACGCCGGCATCTGCAACCACGTGCCCAACAAAGCCGCCAGTTTCGGGTCGCCGCCCCCCAGCGCCGGTTGTCCCATGACGATAGACGCCACCCAACCAATGACATCCAACAACCACAGGCCCACGACCATCCCTAGCACGCCAGCATGGAAATCCGGCCAGCCGTGGATACCTTGCCAGAGTAAACCCGCCGCCAGCCCCGACTTCAACAGACTATCCGGCAACGTCAGGGTGTCTAGGTCAATCAGGGCCAACGCCAGCAGCCAACTCCCGAGCAGCACCGCCGCCACCAGGGAATCGCTCGTCCCAAACCGCCACCAGGCTAAAGCAAACCACAGTGCCGTCGCCAGCTCTACCAGGGGATAGCGGGGGGAAATCGGCCTCTGGCAATACCGGCAACGTCCCCGCAACCAGAGCCATCCCAGCACCGGTACATTCTCCCAAGGGCGCAAGGGCGTTTGACAGTGGGGACAATGGGACGGGGGATGCCAGAGCGAGAGTCCTTGGGGCAGCCGGTACACCACCACGTTGAGAAAACTCCCGACGCAGGCGCCCAGCACCAGCAGTAGCGCCAGAGTCACCCGATGTCGTCCTCCTCCAAGTCATTGGGGGTTTCGTCGCGACGGCCCCCTAGCAAATCCAACTGGTCCACCCGGATCAAAAACCGCTGGCGTTCTTCACCGGTATTGCGGTCGGTCCAGCGCTCGCACTTGATGGCCCCTTTGACCCCAATCAAACTCCCTTTGCGCACGTAGTTGCCGGCCACTTCCGCCGTTTTGCCCCACATCTCTAGTTCAAACCAGTCCGGTTCCTCGCTGCGCTTGGAGCGGCGGTCGACCGCCAGGCTGAAGTTGCATTTCACGCTCCCCGATTCGAAGTATTTGATCTCCGGATCGCGCCCGACCCGACCTACCAGGGAAACCACGTTGATACCCATGACCGTCTCCCGAAATTTCTTTAGCCTAGTTTTAGCATAGCGGTTGTGACGGAGTCTCCCCATGCGCCTGGTTTCCCTGTTGCCCAGCGCCACCGAGATTGTCCATGCCCTGGGCTTGACCCCTTATCTGGTCGGTCGTTCTCACGAGTGCGATTACCCGCCGGCTGTGCAGGCATTACCGGTGTGTACAGCGCCCAAATTCAATCCCCACGGCAACAGCCAGGCCATCCACGAGCGGGTCACCGCGATTTTGCAAACAGCAGTGAGCGTGTACGACCTACGCTGGGACATCCTGCGCCAATTGCGTCCGACCCACATCCTCACCCAAGCCCAATGCGACGTGTGTGCCGTGAACTTGAGCGATGTGGCATGTGCGGTGGCAACCCGCCTGGATACGGCACCCCAGATCATTTCCCTGCAACCCCAAACGCTTGCCCAGGTCTGGCAGGACATTTGTGACGTGGGGGAACGCTTGGGGGTCAACGCCCAACCGGTAGTAGCCCACCTGCTAGGCCGAGTCGCCGCCATTCACCAATCGGTTCAGGGTTTACCTCGGCCACGAGTGTTGTGTGTGGAATGGCTGCAACCCTTGATGAGTGCGGGGAACTGGGTGCCGGAACTGGTGGAATTGGCGGGCGGCGAACCCCTCTTGGCGACGGCGGGCCAGCATTCTCCCTGGCTGACCTGGGAACAGGTGCAAGCGGTGGACCCCGATGTGATTGTCCTGATGCCCTGTGGGTTCGACCTCACCCGCACCCTGCAGGAATGGCACGATTCGCCTTACCCCTGGTCAACGTTGCGGGCTGGGCAAACGGGCCGGATTTATGCCGCTGATGGCAACGCCTTTTTCAACCGCCCAGGTCCCCGCCTGGTGGAGTCCCTGGCCCTCCTGGCGGAAATTCTGCATCCTGGGGTGGACTGGGGCATGTCTGCTTACTACCGTGCCTGCGCCGACGTCGTTCCTGTCTTGTCTTGACGGAGTTGGGTCACTTGGGGGGACAGCGTCTGCACCGTTAACACCTGGGGCGGCGTGGCATCCGGCGGGTACAGGTAATCCACTTCCACCAGCCGTTGTTCCTTGGGCGCGAGATGCAAGGTGACCAGGGGTTCCCCCTGTTGCCCCCGTTGCTTGACCACATGGACGTAGCGAACTTGGGGCGTGCCGTCTTCCCCAGGAAACCGCAGGCGAATCGTGCCCCGGAAAAAGATGCGCGGTTCTGGCGGTTCGAGAAATTGCAACCCCCCGCGCGGCGCGTCATCCTTGAGCGGGCACTGGATAGAAATCGCCACTGTCTGGGGGAAATTGCTGGCGTTGTACAGGGGCAATTGCAACTCGTAGTGCACCCCGTAATTCCCGTGGGCCATGAACGCCGTATCGGGGTACCGCACCAGCAGCGGCGCGCTCTGAATCTGTCCCGTGCCAAACGTGCCCCGGTGTAAAGTGCTCAACCCGTAGGAAAAGGCCTGTCCCGGCGGGGGAATCGTTAATACATCAGGTTGGGGGGCCGGCAACCCCGCTGCTTCATCCGTCAACCGCGCCGACCAGCGAGACCCCTTGGCAACACCGGCGACCCGTCCGTAGAAAAATTGCGCGGCATTCGTAGCGTGCAACGGTGTGGGGGGAATATCCCGCGGCCCCGCCAGCCCACCGTTGGTCAGCAATTGCACCCAATCCTGCGTCGTCGGCGCCAGTTCCCGGCCATCCCAGGTGCGCGGGGCAAACATCGCCAAGCTCGCGACATGCACAGGTCCATCGCTCCGTAGGCGGGCAAAGGTAGAGCGGCCATTGGACGACGGGTAACTGGGAGGTTCGGGCCACACGTCCCCATCCGTTTGGGCCAGGAGCGGGTTTTGCAGCGCTGCGATCATTCCCTGCGTCAGCGTCAATTCCGCTGGAACTGGCACGCGGGGTGTCACCGTGCGGGGCAGACGGGGCGCTGGAATCGGCAAATTGGCCAGCAACCGGTACTCGCCTGGTCCTAGCGTCACCTGGGCGGGCCAATTGCGCTGGCGGATGCCCCGCAACACGGCATTCATTGTGCGGCTCCCTGGCCCGGAATAGATATAGCCCCGCCCATTATCCACATAGGACGGCAAATCCACAAAGGGCGCTTCCGGCGTGCTCAAGAAACTGGCGGCTTGGCTAATTTGGACTTGCACAAACTGTTTCGTCGGATTGTACAGAATCAACCCCAGAAACAAGGTGGGCGTCGTTTCGGGATGGTTGGTGCGGAAAATGTGATGAGCAAAAAGGGTGAATTCACCCTGCAGCGGCAGATTCAGATGCGCCTGGGGCACCCGTTTACCATCCGGGGGCAGCGTCGAGAGTAGGATGCCTTCTTGCTGCACCACTTCGGGACTATTGCTGTTGAACATGGGAACATCGTCCAACTGTCCCGGCAAGGGTCGCACTGGCTGGGGGTTGAAAACGAGCCGTCGCACCACCGCCGGGGGCGTTGGGGTCGCTTGAGCCAGCCAAGGCACCATCCACATACATCACACCACGTGAGCGGGGAGCGAATGACCTAAAGGCTATAATAAGGCCATTGTTTCGGCGTGTTTCAAGTCGCAAAGCGGTTTCAGACGCAGTGACCACCCTTGGGTTAGCCAGTTTTTTGGCGCTGCTACTTTTATTCACGGCTTTATTTTCTGTACAAAATGCCACTTTGGTTTCCTTGCGCTGGCTGGTGTGGCAGTCTGTCCCTTTACCGCTGGGTCTGGTGTTGACCTTCGGTTTTGCCATGGGCCTGCTGCTGGGGGCAGCGATGCGTGTCGCTCGACGATTCTCCCGCCGGTGATACACTGAAAAAGGTGTATCCGAAAGGTAACGCAACAGGATTGAACCCTATGGCTTCCGTCTCTCCGAGCGCCGATGTGCCCGATATGGGACGCCGCCAGTTCATGAACCTGCTGATGACCGGGGGATTGACCACGGTGGCGCTAGCGGCTCTGTATCCATTTGTGAGCTTTTTTATTCCCGCCGGTTCGGGTGGGGGGGCTGCTGGTGGGGTCATCGCCAAAGACGCCCTAGGCAACGACATCAGAGTAGATGAATACCTGAAAACCCATCCCCCCGGTGACCGGTCCCTGGCCCAAGGCCCTAAGGGCGACCCGACCTACATTATCGTTACTGACGACGGGCAGATTGCCGAGTACGGGTTAAATGCGGTATGCACCCACTTGGGTTGCGTCGTGCCCTGGAACGCTAGCGAAAACAAATTTATTTGTCCCTGTCATGGTTCCCAGTACGACAAAACCGGCAAAGTGATTCGCGGCCCAGCGCCCCTATCCCTGGCTTTGGTGAAGGCGCAAGTGACCGACGATAACAAAATCCTATTTACCACCTGGACAGACAAGGACTTCCGCACGGGTCAAGACCCTTGGTGGACGTAAACCTAGAGAGCGTGATGGAGCAATGAACATCCAACGGTTTTTGCGACAACTCCTGCTGGTGGGTTTAGGCATCTTCCTGTGGTGGGGATGGACGCCAGCGCCGGCCTATGCCTATCCCTTCTGGGCGCAACAGGCTTATGAGAACCCCCGGGAACCCACCGGTCGCATTGTCTGCGCCAACTGTCACCTGGCCCAAAAACCGGTGCGACTGGAAATTCCCCAGGCGGTGTTACCCAACCAGGTCTTTGAAGCCAAGGTGAAAATTCCCTACGACACCAGCCTGCAACAGGTGTATGCCGATGGCAGTCGGGGACCCTTGAACGTAGGGGCGGTGGTCATTCTTCCTGAAGGTTTTACCCTCGCGCCGGAAGACCGCATCCCGCCGGAGCTGAAGGAAAAGACGGAAGGGATTTATTATCAAACCTACAGCGAAGACAAACCCAACATTTTGCTGGTGGGGCCATTGCCCGGCGACCAGTACCAGGAAATCGTTTTCCCTATCCTCGCCCCGGACCCGGCGACCAACAAGAACGTGCATTTCCTGAAATACCCGGTGTACGTAGGCGGTAATCGCGGGCGCGGCCAAATCTATCCCACCGGTGAAAAGAGCAACAACACCATCTTTACGGCGTCGGTAGCGGGACAAATCACTGCGATTACACCCCAAGAAGACGGCGGCTACCAAGTCACTATTCAGCCCGAAACGGGTGACCCGGTGGTGGAAACAATCCCGCCTGGGCCGCAGTTAATCGTGTCCGTTGGGGATACGGTAGCAGCGGATGCGCCGTTAACCGATAACCCCAATGTGGGGGGATTTGGGCAAGCCCACGGGGAAATTGTGTTGCAAAGCCCCACCCGGTTGAAGTGGTTGATGGCATTTCTGGCGACCGTCGCCCTGGCGCAAATCCTACTGGTGCTGAAAAAACGCCAGTGGGAAAAAGTGCAAGCCCAAATGGAATTTTAAGCGGGCCAATCAGCAGCTCAAACTGATGATGACTAGGGGGCCTTTAACGCTCCCTATTTTTGCGTCAAGGTCACAGGGCGCAGCTCCATCCTAGGTTTTCCCAGTCATCTTCAATTACAACTCACCTGTTTTTCCACCGCTTGATAGAGCGCCTTGAGCGCTGCATTTTCATCACGGGTAATCCGTTGGTCGAGCAGGGCCAACCCAATCGCTTTGGAGAGAATAAAGGCGCTCAATTCCGGTTCCAAATGCTCCATCAAGTCGTTTAGGTCAGTTGGCACTTTTAACGCAGCGTGAATCCCGGCAATCATGTCGTCTGATAACCCCAGGCGTTGGAGTTGGGGCGCCAGGGTTGGCCACTGTTCTAGGGCTTGGGGCTGACCCGCACGGATCACATTGGCGAGTATGCGTTGCACGCGACTTTGCTGAGCGGGAGTTAACTCCAGTTCCGTCATGACCGGTGTTGCCGCTGGCGTCAGTGGACTGTTTTGGAGATTGTTCAGAATCATGCGCCATTCCGCTTCGGTACACAGTTCCGGTCGGCCCACGCGCAGGGAAACCTAGATGTGTTCGCCACAGGTGGACAGTTCGGTGACGTGCGCCTGCACTCCCAGGTAACTGAGCCATTGGGACACCATCCCCACCAATTTCGTCCCCGCCGATTGCGCCTGGGTCAACAGTTGAATTTGGGAACGCACCAATTGCGCCAGCATAACACCCGCAAGTTGACAATCACTCTCATCCTAACAGGGCAGCGTCCAGTCACCGGAACCGAAGCGCAAAAACGTGCTCCCGCAACTCGCGCACACCCCGCGCTTGTAAACCAGGGTGCAGGGAAAGGGCCTCTTCATCACACCAGTGTTCAATATCGGCTGCTGCGCCGTAGAGCTGGTGGACTTCCGCTGGCGACACGCTAAAAGGGGGGCCTGGGAAATCCGTTTGGGGATAGGCAAACGTCAACAGGAGCATTCGGCTCCCGGAAGGCGCCAACGCCCGCATCTGAGCCGCATAAGCCCGACGCCTTGCGGGGGGTAGAGCCACCAGGGCAGCGCGGTCGTAGATGGCCACCGCACAACTGGCCGTTTCTCCCCATACAACGGCAGGCGTCAGGTCAAAGTAATCCCCGCACAGGAGCCGGAAGCCATCCGTTGTGTAGCACGTAAAGTCACCCTGTTGTTCTACCTGGGGGGTCATCCCGTTTTCGGCAAAAAACTGTTGCACCGCCAGGGGACTAATTTCCACCCCCACCACGGTGTGACCCTGTTGACGCAACCACACCATGTCCAGCGACTTGCCGCACAGGGGCACAAACACCATCGCTTCTGTTGGCATCTGCAACTGGGGCCACCAGGTAAGCAAGCGTGGGTTTGGCGTGAGCAGGTGAAAGCCGATTTCCCCTTTTTCCCAACGGCTGTGCCAGTACGCCGGTTCCATCCCTCTACACCAGCAACGACCCGTTGTGATTGTATAGCGAAGTCATGGATGCTCGTCACGTCTTGGGTCGCAGGGCAACTTTACTTCCGCAATTGACGGTGAATGAGTTGAGCCGCGCGCCGTCCGGTTTCTGCTCCTCCGTTCATGTAACCTTGATAGTCCAGGCTCGTATGTTCACCGGCAAAGAACAATCGTCCCACAGGTGCAAATTCCGCCCCGGCAATCGTCGTGTATTGCCCCACTTTCCAGCAGGCGTAGCTTCCTCTGGTAAAAGCGTGGCTGGGCCAGTGGAAGCGGGTGACCTTCCCCGTGTATTGCTTCGTTGCTCCAGGAAACAAGCGTTCGATAGCAGGTAAAAACTGGGTTGCTTGCGTTTGGGGCGTCCCTTGGCCAAGTTGCACTCCCGGCGTCCCACCCAGAAACAGGGTCAAGCTCCCAGCCCTAGGCCGTTGCAGCCGACTGCTGTCCCAACCGCTCTGGAAGGGAGCATCGGTAAAAAAGTCACCGTTATAGCCTGCTGAACGCCAGAAGGGCGTCTGAAAGCCCAGGATGAGTTTGGCGTTGGTCCCATATCCCAGCTCGCGAATGGCCTGTTGCTTCACCTTGGGTAGATTTACCTTGAGTTCCACCTTCCGCAAAACTGTAAACGGCAAGGTCAGGAGCACCACATCCGCTGAAACATCCACATAGCGCCCCCCTGGACGTTCAAACGTCATGCGATAGCCGGAGTCCGCTTCTCGGAGTGCGACCAAACGGTGCTCCAAGTTAACCTGCGGCGCTAGCAGGCGGGCCAGGCGGTCCACAATTTGTTGGTTGCCCCCCCGAATCTTATAGCGCTCGTCGCTCTCGCCATACAGGTTGAAACCATCGCTCAAGTCTGTGTCAATCATCAAGACCAAATTCAGACAAGACTGTTCCCCCGCATCCAGACCGTACTCCGTGACGTAAGCGACTTCCAGTAACTCGTAGAGCCAGCCGCTCAGTCCCAACCGCTGCAGGTATTCCGATAGCGATAGCCGGTCTAGGGTGCGCGCGTGGGGCGTGTGCTGGTTATAGGTCACTGTATCCCCCACTTTCTGGGCGTCCTGGGCGATGCGACGGGCCACGGGGCGTAGTGCCTCGATAATTTGTGCTTCTGTATAGCTCTGGCCATTAAAGACGTAACGCGTTTGCAGATTTTTCTCGGATGGGGCTTCCAAGTCAATCAAGTCGAGCTTGAACTGGCGGGCAAACCAGAGCATATCTTCATGGGAGCTATCAATGAACTCGCCCCCCAATTCCGTGACCAGTCCCGGCGCAAATTGGCCCGCTACAGAAAAAATGCGCCCCCCGATGCGATTGCTGGCTTCGTAGAGCGTGGCGTGCCAACCCAGGCGACGCAGGTGATAGGCTGCACTCAATCCGGCGATGCCCGCTCCCACAATCACAATCCGCGGTGATGCAACTGCCCGACCGATAGAATGCCATAGACCACCAGCCAGAGCACCTGTCGCAAAAGCTCCGGCAGTTCGTAGAAATCTGCGACGGGAGCGGCGTTCCCAGACGCGCTCGAATTGGTCAGGCGTTAGGGTGGCGGCGTTGAGCCAGCGTTGAACACAGCGAAACAGCGGAGTTCGTCCTGAGCGCCGGGATGAACGCGGATGAACCATGCCTGGGATGAACCATTTGGGCTATCAGCCAGCCTTCACCAGCCTACCAGTTCTGCGTGGTACGTTGCAATTTGCCGGTGCAGACCGGTGCAATCAAAACTCAAGAATCCCCCCCGCGTAAAGGATTTACCGTTGTTGTTTGTCATCCCTTAGGTTGCAGCCCTGTTGTTGGTTCTCTCTGACAAGCTCCACAGTTTTCTATCCCTCAGGGCCGAAACAGGTGGCGATGGTCTGGGTGATACAGGCGGGAGCGTTGCCCCTGCGCATGAAACACGGGACTAATCACGTACAACGTGGTGCGCGTCAGGTTTTCCCGGTGGGTCAGGGGGGCCATTTCCGCCAGCGGCACCAGCCAAATCCGCTCCTGAGGCCATCCCAGGCGATGACAAACTGCTACTAGCGTATCTGTAGGGTAATGCTTTTGTAATTCAGCTTGCGCTTGGTCCACCCAGCGGGCGCTTAGGTATAGGGCCAACGTCGCGCGATGGGCGGCAAGGTCAGCCAGCTTTTCCGGCATCGGTGTTACTCCTGGGGCGCGGGTGAGAATTACCGTTTGCACCACCTCCGGCAGGGTCCACTCAGTCTGTAGCCGGGCAGCGGCCAACTGCAACGACCCAATCCCCGGCACCACTTCTACGGCAACGCCGGCCTGGCGCAACGCTTCAATCTGTTCAGCAATTGCCCCGTAAATGCTCACATCCCCTGAATGCAAGCGCACGACCAACTGGTTCGCCTGCGCTCGGGACACCATCAATGGGACGATTTCCTCGAGCGTCAAATGTTTGGTCGGGATGCGTTCACAGTCGGGACGAGCCAAGGCTACGATGGCTGGGGGAATCAGGGAATCGGCATACACTAGGACATCCGCCTGCTGGATCAACCGCTGCGCCCGCACTGTGAGTAATTCCGGGTCACCCGGCCCTGCACCTACCAGGTAAACCTTCATGACCAGGTAAGACGTACAGGCTTTTATCCTAACGAATCAAGTCAGGTTGCTCTCGTCTCTCCTGGCCATTGTTATAGCCAAGCTTTTTAAGGTTGTCATATAATAAACGTGTTGCTAGGGAGTGAGAAAATGCCCAGACCATATAACTATGATTTGCGTAAGAAGGCGGTAGAAGCCATCTCGAATGGCGCCACTATCATGGAAGTCAGTCGGTTCCTGAACGTCAGCTATCGAACGGTACAGCGCTGGCTCAGACAATGGTCAGAAACCGGCGACGTTCACCCCAAGGAAGGCTATCAAAAAGGCCATAGTCATAAGCTGAAAGACCTAGAAGAATTTCAGCAGTTTGTGGATGCCAACCCCAGCCTGACTCAGCGGGAGATGGCCGCTCACTTCGGTGTGAGTTAAGGCCCTGCAAAAGATAGGCTATACCCATTTCTATCAAGAGCGAGACCCCAAAGAGCGACAGGCTTATTGTGAGTTAATCCAACAGATACCACCAGAGCAGGTGGTCTATATGGACCAATCTGGCGTAGATTACCGAGATATTGATGAATACGGTTGGGCGCCGAAAGGAGAGAGAGTTTAATCGTGGAGAACGAATTAGCATGATGGCGGCTTACCCATCAGGGCGTGTGATGGAACCATTTACTTGGATAGGCTATTGGTTAAGTGAGAGACTTTTACCAGCGATTGGTCCTGGGAAATTTTTGGTACTGGATAATCTGCAGCGGTCAGAAAGGTGGTGGAAGCGGCTGGATGTCGCTTGGTTTATTTACCAAGATATTCACCTGATTTGAATCCGATTGATAAAAGGTGGGTTAACCATGCGTGGAGTTTAACCAAACGGAACCTACGTTCTCTCGTGGATGAAGCTGTCTGTCTTCTATGTCAACCTTTGTCAGCTTAGCTATAATAGAGCAGACAAAGCGCATTGTTTATATTAACCAATCCGGCGTAGACTACCGAGATATTGGATACCCAGGAAGCAAGTCAGGACGTATGATGGATGAAGTGAGAAACTTTTGCCAGCAATAGGACAAGTGGCGGAAGCAGCTGGATGTCACTCATCGCTGGATTGGAATCTGATTGAGCAGGTCTGGCCTCAGCTGAAATAGTGGGTTAATTATGCTTGAAGTTTAATCAAAAAGAACCCATGTTACCTGGTAGGCCAAGCTGTCTGTCTTATATGTTAAGCTTTACCGGCTTAGCCGCAACACTGGGATGGAGCACTCGACCATGATCGCTCGGGCAGCAGATGTTTCCGCATTGGTTGCTTCTCAAGGGCGGCGACCTAAAGGTTTTCTGCCGTAGAAATATTGTGGCCGCTGTTCTGGACCAGCCGAAAAACGTCTCATTTTTTGTTTTTGTAAGATATGGGTGGAGATACGTACAAAGCCGGATTACAGGCACAATAGACACGGGAAGCACCTGCCTGGCTGAATAATAGAATATATGGAGAACTCATGGGGCCAAGGCTTCGAGGAGGTTCCCCATACGGCTGATGTGGCGTTACGGGTCTGGGGGCAAGACCTGAAGGAACTTTTTGTCAATGCAGCACGCGGGCTGGCTTGGCTGACGGCGGACCCGGCATCTGTTTGCCCTGAAAAGGAAACGTCGCTGGACCTGAGCGCGTCCGATGCGGAAACGTTGCTGGTCACTTGGCTGGGGGAACTTATTTACTTGAATGAGCGGGAGGGTCTGGTCTTTACGGAGTTTGACCTGGAAGAGGTCACGCCCATACACTTGCAAGGCGTGGTTCGCGGCGGCCGACCGACGGAAACCCGTCATCTGGTCAAGGCTGCTACATTCAGTGGCCTGTCTATCCGCTCCACTGAGCGTGGGTTGGAGACAACCGTCACATTTGATGTGTGATAGTTTCGACGCGGCCTTAGCGCTTTTGGTAAGGAGGTGAAAAAGTCATGGTGGAGAAGAAGGACTTTCGCCGGCTAGACAAAGCCGTTTGGGAATTGCCAAAAGAGGCACACCCAGATATGCGAGTTCCCGCCCGCATCTTCGCCAGTGCGGAGATGTTGGATGCCGCTTTCCGCGACCGAACGGCACAGCAGTTGGTCAACACAGCTACTTTGCCCGGTGTTCTCAAATATGCGATGGTGATGCCTGATTTCCATGAGGGCTACGGTTTCCCTATCGGTGGTGTCGCAGCAATGGACGCGAAGACGGGTGTTATCTCCCCTGGCGGAGTCGGCTACGACATTAATTGCGGCGTCCGGCTGATGGCTTCCCACCTAGAGAAGGAGGAAGTCATGCCTTACCTTCGGGACTTGACCAACGCCCTCTACCGGGCTTGCCCCAGCGGTGTGGGTGAGTCTGGGCGCATTGAGGTCTCCTCACGCGAACTGGATGAACTCATGGTAGAAGGGGCCCGCTGGGCGCTGAAGCAAGGTCTAGCGCGGGAGGAAGACCTGGCCCACACCGAAGAGGAAGGTACGCTCCCCGGCGCTGACCCTAGCAAGGTGAGCGCCCGCGCTCGGGAACGGGGTGGCGACCAGATTGGCTCGCTGGGTGCGGGCAATCATTTCCTAGAGATTGACGTTGTGGAGGAAATTTTTGATCCCGAAGTAGCGAAAGCCTTCGGCCTGCAGGAAAACCAGATTGTCGTTCAGATTCACTGTGGTTCTCGCGGCTTCGGCCACCAGATTTGCGACGACTACGTCAAAGGTTTCCAGTCATCTGTCCGCAAGTACGGCATTTCCATTCCCGACCGGGAACTGGTCTGCGCACCTATTGACTCTCCAGAAGGCCGGGCTTACTACAGCGCCATGGCTTGCGCGGTCAATTACGCCTTTGTCAACCGTCAAGTGTTAGCGATGGGTGTCCGGGAGGCCTTCCGGGATGTCCTTCGGGGCAAGGTTCGCAACTATGACCTCTACCAGGTCTACGATGTGGCCCATAACATCGCCAAATTTGAAGAACACGAGATAGATGGCAAGCAGGTGAAGGTCTGTGTCCACCGCAAGGGAGCCACGCGCGCCTTTGGTCCAGGCCGTCCTGAGGTGCCGGAGGCGTACCGAGACGTAGGCCAGCCAGTCCTTGTCCCTGGTTCTATGGGGACGGCGTCCTACGTACTAGTGGGGACCAAGAAGGCCATGGAACTCTCCTTCGGGTCCACCTGTCATGGTGCGGGGCGGGTGATGAGCCGAGCCCAAGCACTGAAGAAAATCTGGGGTCCAGACCTAAAGCAAGAGCTGGAAGAAAGAGGGTTGGTCATCCGGGCTGGAAGCACCAAGGGATTAGCAGAGGAGGCGCCAGTAGCCTACAAGGATGTCAGCCAAGTCGTGGAGGTGGTCCAGAGTGCTGGATTGGCTCGGAAAGTCGCTCGGTTGCGTCCCTTAGCTGTCATTAAGGGATAGTCTGGTTTCCAAACGAGTGGGGACAGGCAAAGGCCCGCAGCGTCAGGGTCATGTTTTAAGTCCCTGAGTGCAAATGCCTATAGCTAAGCACATAATGCTTGACATAAGGGACGACTGAAACCTCTGCAGTTACAGGGTTGGCTGCTACTTGCGTGCGACAAATTAAGTGCTTTCTGCTCTAATATAGCTAAGCACACAATGTTTGGCATGAGCTACAACTGGAGACCTTGACGCTTCTGCCTTGCCCGCCGTCCAAACACGCCAACTTAAATGTTTTCTGCTATGGCAATAGAGCAGCGGCTATTTCGGTCTGATTGACTGCTATTTACTTGTTTAAAGTGATTGAGAAAGCACCTGGTTTCTTTGTTAAGCTTAACTACTTCCAAGTTAGACGGTAGTAAAATAAACAGGACGGGCATTAAGTAAAAATTAAACTGAGAAAGGTCTTTATTAAACCAATCTTTAACTGCTATGGCTAAAAACGTTTAGCTTGACATAGAATAGGGCTGATGAGTTCATAGAGGTTTTTCATGTCTAAGCCTTACAGCACAGATATGCGTCAGAAAGCCATTGAAGCGGTTGTGGGGGGTGCGACACTGGTCGAAGTGAGCTAGATGTTCAACATCGGGTATCATATGTTACAACGCTGGCTCAAGCAATGGTCTGAAACGGGTGATTGCTTACCAGAAGGAGCATAGTCATAAATTTCGCAAGTTTGTCGAGGCGAATCCCAGTCTGACCCAGAAGGAAATGGCGGCTAGTATGACGATTTGTAGGGCGCTTAATCAAGAGCGACAGGTGTATCTAGAGAGAATGAAGGATGTGAAGCCGGAAGAAGTAGTTTATTACCAGCAAGCAGTTTATGAGTATGGCTGGGGTGTAAAAGGGGAAAGAGTTTATGGCAAAAAAGAGTGAGTATGATGGGTGGTTATTATCTGGGGAGATTAATTGAACCATTGATATGGATAGGTAACTGCAATTTACAGCTGGTTTTAACTTGGTTATGTGAGTGGTTACTACCAGCCATTGAACATGGTAAAAAGATGATGTTGGATAATGCTAGTTTCCATCGGTCTAAGGTCATCAAGCATGTGGTGGAGTCGGCTGTGTGTGAACTGATACATTTGCCCAGATATTCACCAGATGTGCATCCGATTGATTGAGCAAAAGGTGTATAAGCTACAGGTGAATGCAATCGAAAATCTGCAACCTTATGGTCAATGAAACTATCCGTAGATTATGTCATGTTTTGTGATTTTATCTATAGGATAACGGTAACCCAAATGCAACCGCGCTTTGAGCATTAGGTTTTACTGGCTTGACTCCCTGCGGGTTCGATATGGTTCGATATACTGATGAGAATGTACTGACGGTGGATGACTCTCGAATGCCGGCTTCTGCTCCTGTTCCGAAACCCAAACGACGTGTCATAACCCGCCCCCGACCGGCGGCGAAACCGTCCCCTTCTAACCCGCCCGAATTGACGGACTACATTTACGGGCGGCACACGGTCTTGGCGGCATTGGAGCAAAACCAGCCCTTGAACCGGGTGTGGATCCTGCCGCAACTGCGCTATCACCACCGGTTTCAGCCCTTGCTTACCCAGGCCCAGGCGCGCGGCACCGTTATTGACCAGGTGGACGCTCAGCGGTTGGACCAGCTGACCCACGGCGCGAACCACCAGGGCGTTGTGGCGCAGGTCAGCCCCTATCAGTACTGGGATTTGGGGCAATTTCTGGAGCATATTCGTTCTCAGCCCCAGCCCTTGGTGGTTCTGGCGGAGGGCATTATGGACCCCCAAAACCTGGGAGCGATTATCCGCACGACGGAGGCCATGGGCGGTCACGGCGTCATCATTCCCCAGCGGCGGTGTGTGGGAGTCACCAGCACGGTGGCGAAGGTAGCTGCCGGTGCGCTTAGCCATCTGCCGGTGGTGCGCGTGGTCAACCTGACGCGGGCGTTGGAGGAGCTGAAAACGGCTGGGTTCTGGAGCTATGCCCTGGTGCCGGAAGCGCCGACGCCTCTATACGACGTGCAATTTGCCAACGCCGTGGCCTTGGCGGTGGGTTCCGAAGGCCCTGGGTTGACCTTGAACCTGCGCCGCCACTGCGATGTGTCTCTGTGCATTCCTCTGAGCGGCAAAACTCCTAGCCTGAACGCAGCTATCGCCTGCGGCATGGCCCTCTACGAAGTCCGTCGCCAACACCAACCCGCTCGGCTGCTCACACCTGTCGCCAAGTGACCCACAGCAGGCAGCATCGAAACAACCGGCCAATTCGCTACAAAAGTTTAAGAAGAGTTACAAAAATTTAGTATCGCTTTAGGTAGAATCTAGGTAAAACGCTTTGGGGTTGGGCAACTTGCGTGTGGATGTTGCGGGTGGGATCATGAGATTTAAAGATTCGTTTCGGGAACTGTATATTTCGGTGCTGGAGCGGGTCGGTTTGGCCTGGTGGGTAGAGATGCGGACAGCGCAGCCCCCTTGCCTGTACTACTTTGGGCCGTTTGCCACCCGCGCGGAGGCGGAGGCGGCGCAGCCAGGGTATTTGGAGGACTTGCTGGGGGAACAGGCTGAAGGGATTACCTGGACGATTCGCCAGTGTCGTCCATCGGTGCTGACGATTGAAAATCCACCAGGGGACGCACCTGCCAGCGTCAACGGTCAGTCAGCGGCGGCTCCCAAGCCAGAGCTGCCTTTGGGATAAACTCGGCCTTTCCAGGCGCTGCCTTTTCCCTGCCAATGACGGCGAGCGGAGTCCAGGGTCATCAAGGTGTAGAGCGCCGCCGCTAGGGGCAAGGTGAACCCCCAGTGCCAGGGTAAGTTGTACCAGCGCAGGGTGGGGGCATACAGCGCTGCCATCAGTCCCCAGGTCGCCAGGGCAAGGGCCGCCCACAGCCACTGTCCGGTCAGACCGCCCCACAAGCTTCCCACTGGCGGCCCCAGGTACACCAGGCTCATGCCCAGGACGGTGCCCAACAGCCGCCAGGGAGAGTACTGCAACTGGGTAAACGCGGTGCGGGTCACCATTTGCCAGATGCTGGCCAGGGAACCGTAGCGGCGCACGCTCACCGTTTGGTCTGTCAAGCCTAGCCACAAGGAAAACCCCAACCCCTTGACTCGTTGCGCCAAGGTGCAGTCGTCAATCAGGGCGTTTCGCAAGGAAGCAAATCCCCCCAGCCTCCGGAGAATCTCGCTACGCAGCAAGATACAACCTCCAGCGGCAGCAGCGGTTGGACGCTTGGAGTCGTTGACCCAGGGAAACGGGTAGAGCTTTTGGAAAAAGAACACAAACGCGGGGAGCAGCAGACGGTCCCACCAGGACACACAGCGCAGCTTCACCATCCAGGACACCAGGCCCAGGTCTTCCGTTTCCGCCTTGCTCACTAAACGCCGGAGGCCATCGGGCGCATGACAAATATCAGCGTCCGTCAGCAACACATACTGATATCGTTCGCCTTGGGATTGGATTGCTTGCCAGCCCTGCTCCAGCGCCCAAAGTTTCCCCGTCCAACCCGTCGGCAGGGGCACCCCAGCCAGCAAGTACACCGGATGTCGGCTCGTCTGGGCGATGGATTGAATGATGCTGGCCGTCTCATCGTCACTCTGGTCATCAATGACCCAGATGGCCAAGGCGCCGGGGTAATCCTGACACCCGAGGCTAGGCAGGGTCTGGGGCAAGGTCTCTGCTTCGTTGCGCGCCGGGACCAACACGGCAACGCTCGGCCAGGCACGGAGCGTTCTCACAGCAGCCGGCAGCACCTGGTCCGCTCGCCAGAAACCGCCTCGGAACCAGGCCATCCCGAGCCAGGCCAGTCCCGCCAGTCCCACCAAAAGCGCCAGCATCTTGCTATCGTCAAAGCGTCTCCCTTCATTATCCCGGCTATGCGCCGCAACAATCTCGCCTACTACGACCAGCACGCCGACCAGTGGTGGCAACCTGGCAGTTCCCTAAACCTGCTGGCCCATCTCAACCCCGGTCGCTTCCAGTTTTTTGACCAGTTTGTCTCCGACTGGCGGGGCGTGCGCGTGCTGGACGTGGGCTGCGGCGGCGGCCTGACCTGCGAATTTTTGGCCCGGCGAGGCGCCCTTGTCTCCGGCGTTGACCCGTCAGCGGCTTCGATTGCGGTGGCGCGGGAGCATGCCCAACGTCACGGGTTATCCATTGACTACCGCCTGGGGGTGGGGGAAGCCCTGCCCTATCCCGACGGCACCTTTCAAGTCGTGGTGTGTGTGGATGTGCTGGAACACGTCCAGCGGGTGGACCAAGTGGTGCGAGAGTGCAGCCGCGTCCTGCAACCGGGCGGCCTGTTCCTTTTCGATACGATTAACCGCACCTGGGAATCCCAGGTTTTGATGATCTGGTTGTTAGAAGATGTCCTACGCCAAATTCCCCCGGGAATTCACGACTGGGAGAAATTTATTACCCCTGCAGAACTGACGCAATTTTTACAACAAGCCGGTTTTGAAAATATCTGCTACCGCGGGTTTGACCTGACCAACGGCGGTGACTGGCTGACCCTACTCAGGCTCCTGTTTATGGGCCTGCGACGGGTTGCTCAGCAGGGTTTATTGAAAGTACGATTTAATGACAATACCCGTGTGATGTACATCGGTAAAGCGGTCAAAGGCGCGGGTGTTCCCAAACCTTAAACCCATCTAAATTAATGCCGGTTTCCTGAGTCCCTAAAGCTAGAGTGATAGCAACGGCAATGCGCTGAGGAATTGAGTTATGGTTGCGACGCCGACAAAGTCTGAAGTGAGCGATTTGAGCGCGTTTGGTCCTGCCCGTTCCACCATTACCGGCGCACCCCTGTCGCCGGTGGAGTTGCAGCAGTTACACGCCTTCTGGCGGGCGGCCAACTACCTAGCCGTCGGGATGATTTATCTCCAGGACAACCCCCTGTTGCGGCAGCCCCTGAAGCCGGAGCACATCAAAAATCGTCTGTTGGGCCACTGGGGGTCTAGCCCGGGGATTGCCTTTGTCTATACGCACCTCAACCGGGTGATCAAAAAGTTTGACCAGGATATGCTCTACATTGTGGGGCCAGGGCATGGTGCGCCTGGATTCCTAGCGCCCTGTTACCTGGAGGGCAGCTACAGCGAGTTTTACCCCAATTGCAGCTTGGATGAAAGGGGGCTGCGGCGGTTTTTCAAGCAGTTTTCGTTCCCTGGCGGCATCGGCAGCCACTGTACTCCGGAAACGCCTGGTTCCATCCACGAGGGGGGCGAGCTGGGCTATGCCCTGTCCCATGCGTTTGGCGCCGCCTTTGATAACCCTAATCTGATTGTGGCGGCTCTCGTAGGAGATGGGGAAGCGGAAACCGGTCCCCTGGCGACTGCCTGGCACTCCAACAAGTTCCTCAACCCGATTCGCGACGGGGCGGTGCTCCCCATCCTGCACCTGAACGGTTACAAGATCAATAACCCCACGGTGCTGGCCCGCATCAGCCATGAAGAACTAGAAGCTCTGTTCCGGGGCTATGGCTACACGCCCTACTTTGTGGAGGGGTCGGAACCCGAGAGCATGCACCAGGCGATGGCAGCAACCCTGGACCACTGCATCACCGAAATCCACCGGATTCAAGCGGAAGCGCGCTCGACGGGTCGAACCGTACGTCCTCGCTGGCCAATGATTGTGTTGCGCACACCCAAGGGCTGGACCTGCCCAGCCTATGTGGACGGCAAAAAAATTGAAGGGTTCTGGCGCTCCCACCAGGTGCCCTTGGCAGACGTGAAGCAGAATCCCGAACACCTGCGCATCTTGGAGGCATGGTTGCGCAGCTACAAGCCAGAGGAACTGTTTGACGAGCAGGGCGCGCCTCGACCGGAGGTGATGGCTGCTGCTCCCACTGGCACCAAACGCCTAGGTTCGACGCCCTACGCCAACGGAGGACTCCTGCGGCGGGATTTGCGGATGCCGGATTTCCGCGACCCGAAATATGCCATCCAGGTCCCCAAACCAGCCACGATGGAGGCCATGAACACCAAACCCCTGGGGGCCTTCCTGCGGGATGTGATGGTCCTCAACCCCCACAATTTCCGCGTGTTTGGCCCGGATGAAACCACCTCCAACAGGCTGGATGCAGTGTACGAGGCCAGTAAAAAATTCTGGATTGCCGAGTATTTCCCCGAGGATGCCGACGGCGGGGAATTGGCACCCGATGGCCGGGTCATGGAATATCTCAGCGAACACACCCTTGAGGGCTGGCTCGAGGGGTACTTGCTCACGGGACGGCACGGCTTTTTCTCCACCTACGAAGCCTTTGTGCATGTCATTGACTCCATGTTCAACCAGCACGCCAAGTGGTTGGAAATGAGCAGTCACATCCCCTGGCGCCAGGCGATTTCCTCGCTCAATATCCTGATTACTTCGACGGTGTGGCGGCAAGACCACAACGGGTTTACGCACCAGGACCCAGGCTTTCTCGACTTGGTGGTGAACAAAAGTTCCAAAGTGACCCGGATTTACCTGCCGCCGGATGTGAACTCGCTGCTGTCGTGCGCAGACCACTGCCTGCGTAGCAAAAACTACGTCAATGTCATTGTCTGCGACAAGCAATTGCACCTGCAGTACATGAACATGGACGAGGCGATTCGCCACTGCACCAAGGGGCTGGGCATTTGGGATTGGGCCAGCAACGACCAGGGCAGCGAACCGGATGTGGTGATGGTCGGCTGCGGCGATATTCCCACCCAGGAGGCCCTGGCGGCCACCGCGCTCCTGCGCCAGGAGTTCCCCGACTTGAAGATTCGGTTTATCAACGTGGTGGACCTGTTCCGGCTGCAGCCCGAGAGTGAACATCCCCATGGCCTAAGCGACCGGGATTTCGACAGCTTGTTCACCCTCGATAAACCCATCATCTTCAATTTCCACGGCTATCCCTGGTTGATTCACCGCTTGGCCTACCGGCGGCATAACCATCGCAATTTGCACGTGCGGGGCTACAAGGAAAAGGGGAGCATCAATACCCCCTTGGAGCTGGCGATTGCCAACAACATTGACCGGTTTTCTTTGGCGATGGATGTGATTGACCGGGTGCCGAAGTTGCAGGTCGCTGGGGCGCATGCCAAGGAGAAATTCCTGAACATGCAAATTGATTGCCGCAACTACGCCTACGAGCACGGGACAGATATGCCAGAATTTGCCAACTGGCGCTGGCCGTTCTAGTCGCTCCACAAAGGGGGAGAAGTGCGTTTTGTTGCTGGCTTTTCCCCCTTTTTTGTCCTGATTAGGGGCAGGAGGAACGGGGATGAAAGTGGCCGTATTTAGCACCAAATCCTACGACAGGCAATTTCTAGACGCCGCTAACCGGGAAGCGGGTCATCAACTCGTTTACTACGACGTGAAATTAGACGCGAGTACAGCAACCTTGGCGGGGGACGCCCAGGGCGTGTGTGTGTTTGTCCACGATGTGCTCGACCGGGAGACCCTCAGCATTTTGCATCGCCAGGGGGTGAAACTGATTGCCCTGCGGTGTACGGGGTTCAATAACGTGGACTTGCAGGCGGCGGCGGAATTGGGATTAACCGTTGTGCGGGTCACGGCCTATTCCCCCTACTCGGTCGCTGAACATGCCATCGGTTTGATTCTCACCCTGAGCCGGAAATATCACCGGGCCTATAACCGGGTGCGGGAGGGTAATTTTTCGTTAGAGGGATTACTCGGGTTTGACTTGCACGCGCGCACGGTCGGGGTCATCGGCACTGGGAAAATCGGCATGGTATTTGCGGAAATTCTCCAGGGGTTTGGTTGTCGCCTGCTTGGTTACGATGTTTATCCCAACGACCGTTTTCCGCAGCTCAAAAACGCCCGCTACGTCATGCTCGACGAACTGTATGCCCAATCGGACATTATTTCGCTGCATTGTCCCCTGTTGCCAGAAACCTATCACCTGATTGACCAGAGGGCGCTGGACAAGATGAAGCCCGGTGTGATACTGATTAACGTCAGTCGGGGGGCGTTGATTGACACGCGGGCGATGATTGACGGGCTGAAGTCGGGGAAAATTGGGGCGCTCGGTCTGGATGTGTACGAAGAGGAAGAAAATTTGTTCTTCCAGGACCTATCCACTCAAATTATCCAAGACGACTTGTTTCAACGGCTGTTGACCTTCCCCAATGTGATTGTGACTGGTCATCAAGCCTTTTTTACCCGCGAAGCATTAACGGAGATTGCCACTACGACCATTGCCAACTTGAGCGATTTTGAGGCCGGTCGTCTCTGTCCCCACGAGATTCGCTACACTCCTAAAACTGCGTAGCCAACTGTGAGGTCGAGCCATGAATATCCGCACCGTTTTAACCCAACCGTTTGCGGGTCAGAAACCGGGCACATCGGGACTCCGTAAACCCACTGCCACTTTTCAGCAGCGCCATTATTTAGAAAATTTCATCCAGTCTATTTTCAACACGCTTCCCGACCGGCAAGGTGCCACGCTGGTGCTAGGGGGTGACGGTCGCTTTTATAACCGCACGGCCATTCAAACCATTTTGAAAATGTGTGCAGCCAACGGCATCGGTCGGGTGCTAGTGGGCCGGGGCGGGATTCTTTCGACACCAGCGGCGTCTTGTCTGATTCGCAAGTATCACGCCTTGGGGGGTATTATTCTCTCGGCCAGTCACAATCCAGGCGGACCCAACGGCGATTTTGGGGTGAAATTTAATACCAGCAATGGGGGGCCGGCACCAGAAAAAGTAACCAACCAAATTTATGAATACACCCAAAAAATTGAGGCCTATTGCATCTTGGAAGCAAATGATATTGACCTGGACCGATTAGGGCCAACTCGTTTGGGCAATATGCAGGTGGAAGTGATTGATCCGGTGGATGATTACGCCCAATTGATGCAGCAATTATTTGACTTTGACCGCCTGCGGGAGTTGCTCACCAATGGCCAATTCCGCATGTGTTTTGACGCCATGAATGCGGTGACGGGCCCCTACGCCCATCGCATTTTGGAAGAAATGTTAGGGGCGCCAGCGGGAACCGTGATCCGGGGCACGCCGTTGGAGGATTTTGGCGGCGGTCATCCCGACCCTAACTTGGTCTATGCGCGGGAGTTGGTGGACTTGATGTTTAAGGAAGATGGCCCCGACTTTGGCGCGGCGTCGGACGGAGATGGGGACCGGAATATGATTTTGGGGCGGCAATGTTTCGTCAGTCCCAGCGATAGTTTGGCCTTGTTAACGGCCTATGCGCGATTGGTGCCGGGGTATCAAGCAGGCTTGGCTGGGGTTGCCCGCTCGATGCCAACGAGTCAAGCGGTGGACCGGGTGGCAAAAAAATTGGGCATTGCCTGTTACGAAACGCCGACGGGCTGGAAGTTTTTTGGCAATTTGCTCGATGCAGGCAAAGTCACCCTGTGCGGCGAGGAAAGCTTCGGCACTGGGTCCAATCACGTGCGGGAAAAAGATGGGCTGTGGGCGGTGCTGTTCTGGTTGAATATCCTGGCGGTGACCGGAAAATCGGTGGCGGATTTGGTGACCCAGCACTGGCGGCAATATGGGCGGAATTACTACTCGCGCCATGATTACGAGGGAGTGGACAGCGACCGGGCTAATGCCATGATGGAGCGCCTGCGGGAGCGGTTACCTGCGCTGGTGGGCACCACCCGGGGGCGTTACACGGTGCAGTACGCTGATGACTTTGCTTACCAGGACCCGATTGATGGGAGTCTCACCACGCACCAGGGGATTCGGATTGGGTTTAGCGATGGGTCGCGCTTGATCTTCCGGCTGTCGGGCACGGGTACGCAGGGGGCTACTGTGCGGGTGTATATGGAGCGCTATGAGCCAGACGTGACTCGCCTGAACCTGGACCCCCAAGTCGCATTGGCCGACTTGATTCAAATTGCTGACCAAATCGCCGAGTTGCGCGCGAGCACAGGGATGGAACGTCCGACTGTGATCACCTAAGCGGCTACAATCGGTTTGAACGTTTCTCCCCTGCATCCATGGGCGAGCCGGGTAGCCGAAACCGACGCAGGCTTGCAGAGCCGACTTTTCCGGGGACTATCGCGGCTTCTGTTCTCCAGGAGTTGCGGCGCACCTTTGCGTTGCCATTCTACTTTTTGCTGCCGGCCTGGGGGCAACAAATGGTAGACCAGGTTGTGTTTGGGGGTCGCTGGAATCTGGTGATTCTTCCCCGGCGGCTTGCAGGGATACCGGGCATTTTTTTCTCGGTGTTTTCCCACGCTGACTTTGCCCATTTGCTCGCCAACTCGATTCCTTTTTTGCTCTTCAGTTGGCTGATTCTGGTGCAGAGCTATCGCCGTTATGGATGGGTGTTGCTGGTGGGGTGGATTGGCGGCGGCGTCTGGTGCTGGTTGCTGGGGCCGCATCCGGTGCATGGAATGAGCGGCGTGGTTTACACGCTATTTGGCTATTTGCTGTGGATCGGTTGGCAAGAGAGGCGCTTGGTTTCCCTGGCGATTTCGGTGTTGGTGCTGGTGAATTACGGCGGACTGGTGTGGGGCGTTTTACCCCAAGAACCCTACGTGGCCTGGTGGGGGCACCTGATTGGGTTTCTGCTGGGGCTGGGAACGGCCTATGTTATCGGGCGCAGCGCTTCATAACGGTCGCGTGTAATCGCTTTTGACCCACCCTTGCTGTTGCGTGCGCACCACCATCACCTTTAGCCACTGACCATCGGCGCTGGTGTCTAAAACGAGCAGTGTTTCGTTATCCGGTAGGGTCGTGAGGGGGGTACCGTTCGGCGCTTCCCGCAAAAGCAGACCGGTCGCAGCGTTGACCGCCACTTGTCGGCCTTCCCGTTCGGTGGGGGGAGTAGCGCGCGTGTATTCAGCCTTGACCCAACCGATGGTGCCTGTCGCTGGCACTTGCACCTGCGCCCAGCTTTTGTCGGCGTTGTATGTGAGTAGGATTAACTCCTGGGCATAGGCCAAACCGGTGACGACCGGGGCGGATGTACTAGGTTCGCGCCGGAGCATCAAACCATCCTTTGCCGTGACCCACAAGTTCGGTATGGCCGCCGGTGTGTGCGTTGCCAGGGGTTGTAAATAGCCAGCCCGCACCCACCCGATGACCTGCTGGGCCGGGAGCCGTACCCGTTCCCATTGCCGGTCGGGACTGACGTCTAACCGCTCCACCGTCTGCTGATAGGCGACGGTTCCCACAACGCGACTGTTGGCATCCGGTTGCGCCCGCACTAGTAACCCTTGCGGTTCTGTGACCTGCATCCGCTGGCCAGCGGGAATGACATCGGTCTGGGGCGGATTGGGCTGGAGCGTTGGCGTCTCTGGTTGGGGCATCATCGTCTGGCGCCAGTGCTGTAAACCCAGGCGCACCAGGATAAAACTGGCGGTCATGGGCAACGTGGTGGCTAACACAAAACTGGCGACCCATGTCCATGGCGAAGTGGACTCACGCAGGCGACTCGCCATAATAATCCTGGTCCTCCATTTGCTCGATCCGACGGCTGAGACTGGTGTGGCGAGAAGCGGAACGAATTTTGCCAGTGCTGGCCCACTGTTGCAACAGTTGCACCTGTTCTTGGGCCGTGCGCGCTAACGGAACGATCTGGCTAGCTGCTTCTAATATATCGTCGGTGGTGAACTCCCGGCCCTGGCTAAATCCGATGTGCATGGCTTCAATGATGGCCTGTTCCAGTTCCGCTCCCGAAAAATCCGGCGTTTCCCAGGCCAAGCGCGCAATGTCGTAGGTTTGCCAGGTGTGGGGCCGCAAGCGGGATAAATGCACCTGCAAAATGCTCTGGCGTTCTTCCCAGGTGGGCAACCCCACAAAGAAGATTTCGTCAAACCGGCCCTTGCGCAGCAGCTCTGGCGGCAACAACTGAATTTGGTTGGCTGTAGCGACCACAAACACGGGCGATTCTTTTTCCGCCAGCCAAGTGAGAATCGTACCGAAGACCCGGTTGGTGGTGCCCCCGTCGGAGCGGCTATCGGTGGCGCTAAACGCCTTGTCAATCTCATCAATCCACAGCACGCAGGGAGCCAGGGCTTCGGTGATTTGGATCATCTGGCGGGTGCGGCTTTCCGATTCCCCCACCAACCCGGCAAACAACCGCCCCACATCCAACCGTAACAGGGGTAAATGCCAGTGGTGGGCAATCGCCTTGGCTGTCAGGGATTTGCCCGTCCCCTGCAATCCCGCCAGCAACAACCCCCGTGGGTAGGGCAACCCGTATTCCCGCGCCGCCGGACTGAAGGCCTTTTGCCGCCGCTGCAACCAGAGCTTCAAATTATCCAAGCCCCCCACATCGTTCAAGGTCACCGTCGGGGTGCAAAATTCCAGAATTTGGGTCTGTTGAATAATCTGGCGTTTTTCCAGCAGCACCTCCTCCACATCAGCTTCGGTGAGTTTCCCCCGTTGCGCCAGCGCCCGGCCAATCACCCGTTGCATCCGCTCCAAGGACAACCCCTGACAAGAGCGCACCAAGTCCTCGAGTAGCTCCGGCGACGGCGGCTGCGGCAACCCCTGCACCATCTGGGTCAATTCCCGGCGCAACTCCTCAGCAGTGGGCAACCCAAACGGCAACACTGTGACAATTTCTTGTAACTCCAGCGGCAGACGCACCTCTGGCGCAACGAAAATCACACTTTTGGGCTGGGCCTTGAGCACCCGGTTGAGATTGCGACACTTGCGGGCCACCGATACGTCCTCCAGAAACCGGCTGTAATCCCGCAACACCAACAGCGCCGGCGCATGGGGGGGCAATTTTTCCAAAAACTCCAGCGCCTGCAGGGGATTCCGCCGCGCAAATCCCTGGTCGTTGGGATTGCCCTGGATGCCCTCCACAAAATCCCAAACATAAACGCCCCATTGCCCCAAGCGCCGCGCCACCTGGCCAATCACGCTCTCCAGGCGCTCCTCTTCCACCGTGGGCACGTAGATGAACGGGTACCGCGCCCGAATGAGTAGGCCAAGCTCCTGGGCAAAGTCCATAGCTATTCCGGCCAGTCCAGCGCTGCTAGCGCCGCCCAGCGGGGGTCCGTCGTCTCGCCTTCCTGCTCCACTTCACCCCCGGGCCAGTCGACCTTGCAATCAGGGCGACACAGGGGGTCGGTCGGGAGCGCTAGGGAAATGTGTTCATACAACCACTGGCCCACATCAAACCACCCCTCCGGCGGCAAGTACTCCATCAAATCCGTTAGGGGTACCTCCTGCTCCAGCGGCCAGGCATTCGGGTCGCTCTTGACCGCATCCAACCAGATGATTTCCGACACCTGCAACGGCAGCCGGTGGTTGTACTGGCACAAGCAGCGCCGGCAGGTCAAGGTGACAATCATGCTCACCTGTGCCTCCACCCGCAAGTGCGTCCCCTGGTGCCAAATGTCCACCACCCCCTGCGCCGGTGTCAGCAGGGGCAAACCAGCGAACTTTTGCCGCACCGTCAGGGATAACTTTTTCTCCGGCAAGCGCAACAGGCTGGGAATGGCAATCGGCTCCAGTACCACCTTGGGTCAACCCAAACCCTTCACACCCATCGTAGCGGGTTAGACCAAGGGTTGACCGTCCAGCCGCCGGATGGCCACCACTGCCGGTTTCGGGGGTGCGTTGGGCGTCTTGCTCGGCCAGTTGGACCCCTGGGGCACCACTCGCTCCTGGATGAACCGGTCGCCCTCCGTATCCTGCATCCGCACTTGCAGCACCCGTTTTGCCCCGTCTTTGCGAATTCCGAACCGCTCGCCAGGGTGCTGTACCGCCAAAAAGAGCGTTCTGCCGTCGTCGCTCAGGCACGGTCCCGTCAATTCGCACTCCATTGGCCCAATGCCAAATAGGAACGCCTGGCCCGCCTGCGGCCCGTGGGTCGGGATAAACCACATGGAGTTATTGCCGTAGCGACCGCTTCCTGGAATGTGGGCCGGACTGTTCAAGCGAGACGTACCAATGTCCGTCACCATCCACAGATGCCCCGCCGGGTCCACCATTAGGTTGTCGGGATTGCAAAAGCCCGCGCCCCCCAAAGCCGGTTCGCCTCCTGTCGCCACCATTTCCCAGGTAAACGTCAAAGCGGCGGGTTCGCCGTCTTTCTCTCGCAAGGCCATGATCCAGCCCGGCTCGTAGGAGCGCATATTGGCTGGCCCTATAAACACCCGCTCATCCGGCCCGCCATCAACTGCATTGGGACTCCCCGACGTGAAGGCAATATACAGCGTGCCATCGGCGGCAATCACTGTGTCTTCTGGCCGGGCCGTGCAAGTAGCTCCCGCCGCGCTGGCAGCATAGTGGGCATCAATCAAAATCGCGCCCTGTTTTTCCTGAGGCGTGCCGGTGTAAAGATCGCCCAAGGTCTTGAACCGCTGTTTGTACTGCTCCACTTCGGCGGTGGTCGTAACCGGCGCAAATCCCCCCTCCGGTCGCTTGGGCAAATTAATAAACCCGCCGGCGTGGACTTCTGGGGGGTCCGGATTCACCGGTGTGTCTGGGGTCAAAGGAATCCACCGGCCCGTGCCATCAGGATGAAACTTGGCCGCATAGAGCATCCCATCCGTCAACAGGCGGGAGTTGCTCTTGTCTTTAGGATTGCGCACGACCTCCCGGCTGACGAACTTGTACAGGTGTCCCCCGCGCCGGTCGCAACCGGAGTAAAACGCCAGGGGTTTGCCAGGAACCACCCGAATCCCCACCGCTTCGTGGCGAAATCGGCCCAGCCAGGTGTGTTTGGTGCCGTAGTCATTGGGGTTGGCCGGGTCGACTTCCACCACCCAACCGTACTTGTTGCCCGCCAGCCCCAGCGCGCTGCCATGCCCCGCCAAGTCCCCGTCCGCTGCAATCGTAAAAGGACGGGTTCCCGGTGCAAAGGACGTGCCATCGGGATAAACGGGTTCGGCTACCAAATCCTGAAAATTCTCCTCGCAACTCAGCACCGTGCCCCAAGGGGTCGTCCCGCCCGCACAGTTGCCAAACGTCCCGATAATCTTATCGCCCAAACCGTCGAGATAGCCCTGGCCCTGGGTTTTGGCAAAAATCAGAGTCGCTGGTCCCGTCGCCTTGAGATAGCGTCCATCTTTCCAGCCGGAAATCCCCGTAATACGACGGTCGGCGGGGCTAGGGGCTTTCACCCACCGCTGACCCTCACGCCGAATCGTCATCACCCCTATCCCCAAATCCTGCATGGCCGCCACCGCAATCTGTTCAATGGCCTGACGCAGAGGGCTGTCCCCAGGTAAGCGAGAGACATCAATCGGCCCTGATGCCATTGCCTTTTCCACTTCTGCGATGGGCAACGTCTGGCCGATTACCGGCTGGTAGGTTTCCATCCAGGTGCGGGCGCTGATGTACTCAAAATTCACCGTCAAGTAGGCTCGGTCATTGCCCGCCGAGACAAACGATACATAGTCATTGTTGTACCCAAACCGGCCATCGCCCAACGGGTCGCCCCAGGCCGCCAGCACCTCGTAGGTGTAGCCCTCCGGCAGCACCAAGTCGTCGAGCACTTCCACCTTGGCGTAGACCGTTTTCTGCTGCGCCGGCGTCAAGCCATCGGTAGGAATGGGCATCACACCTCGAACTGGCCGAAACTTCAGGGGTGATGTTGCCGCTTCCGTGCCTCGATACCCCAACGCTGCCACGCCAATCCCGCTCGCTAAAAACAGCAGAGCTTCCCGTCGGCGAATCCCCATACTACTCGTGGATACACAAAGTCGCCGCTATTGTAACGACTGGCGTCATGGTTGGGGTTATCCCCAGGTTAAGAGTGGATGATGTTCTGGCTAACGCTCGTGACACCCCGAACCACCAACGACTAGGGCCGTCGCCCGGATTGCCCCGCCTGTAACCGTTGCCAGGCCATTTGCACCCAGCGGGGCAGCGTTTCCTTTTCTTGCTCCCACTGTTGTCGCACCACCGCCGCCATGCCTCCCTCGCCCCAGCTCTGGTTCTGGCGAAAGTAGGTAATGAAACTTAGACCCGCTACCCGCGTGAGATAGGCGGCACTCACACTCTGTACGGCGGATGTAAACACATAACCCGCGACCGTGGTTTTCAACGTCCGGCTCACCAAGCTGGCAATCCCCCGCGCCACACCTAGAGCCGTCAACGTTTTGGCTAAAGACAGCGCCAGTTCGCGCCCCTGCTCTAGACTCAAGCGGCAGCCATACACCTGGCCCAACTCCACCACCATTTGCGCCTGTACCGCCGCTTGCGCCAGCAAATCCACCCCCGGCAAGGGCGTCAACCACACCACCCCGGCGCCAATCCACTGAAATCGCTCCACAATGGCTTCTGCTTGGCGTCGCCGTTGTCGCTCTAAAATTGCCTGGGCTTCGGCGCCCAACTGCCGGCACTGCAAAAGCAGGTTTTCAGCGATCAACTGCTCGCCTTCGGTTTGCAAAATTGCCGCGACCCGTTGCAAGAGGGGTTCAATATTCACGGGCGGTTGATAGGGTTCCCCCGTTTCCAAGGTCACTGGCGGAGGCGCTGCGGCAATGGGCACGACATCCTCGGGCGCCAACCAGCCCTGGAGCCGCTGGCGTAGCTGGGCGAGCAGTACCTCTTGGTCAGCAGGGAGATACAGATCGGTTTTGTTCAGCGCCAGCACCACGCGTTTTCCCAGTTGTCGCAACTGCACCAGCACGGTTATTTCTGACTGGCGCAGGTCGTTATCCGCCACCCAAATCACCAAATCCCCTTTTTGTGCCCAGGCGATGGCTTCTTGTTCCCGGCTGGCCCCGGCCACCGACCCCTCCTGCAATCCCGGCGTGTCAACTAGCTCCAGCCGGCGCGGCACGCCTTTGATACGAAAGCCATAGACCTGCACGGTTTGTGTCGTTCCCAGCGTCGGGGCGACTTCCCCAGCGATGCGTCCTAACAACGTATTGACTAACGACGTTTTACCCGTCGAAGCGGTGCCGAGCATCACCAGGCGCAGGGGCTGGCGGTTTTGTTGGGCCAGCAGTTCCTGGTACTGGGCTTCCAGATATTGACGGGTGACCTGGTCCTCAATTTGGGCCAATTGCTGAGCGATCTGCTCCAGGTGTTGTTGGACATCCCCAGGGGGTGACGGCGGGCGTTGAGGGCCTGGACGGGCCGGCCGACCCGCCAACCAGACCATCCGGCCAACAGTCAACACCAATCCCAACATCACCAGCAGCAGCAGCCCTAGCAACCCATTGGCGACGGTGGTCCCCGCAACGGTCAGAATTTGGGTGTAAAGGTTGACCAGATTTTGACTCAGACCCAACAGCAGCATCAGGGTCAACAGGAAAACGGCTCCATACCCAAACCAGCGCCAGCGTCGGAGCATACCAGAGCATGAATGATCGCCTTTTTATTATGAGCTTTGGTGGGGAAATGTCTCGATGCGCAATTGGCAAAAGGCCACTGAAAAGTTAGGATGAAAGATACGTTTGGCCGCCTGGTATCCAAAGCATGCGCTGTCTGAGCAAGTGGTGGGGCTTGGGTTTTGCGATTGGCATAGCCCTAGGGGTAACGGTTGCTCACGGTCAAACGCATCCATCGCCGCCACGGTCACCCCGTCCCTTGCCCTTGGTTCTCATGGCTGCTGGCGTAGGCATCACGCTAGGGGTGGGTCTGGGGTGGTGGTTGTCCCAACGGCGTCCGACCGTTCATGTCTCGTCTTCGCCACCGGTAACCCCTGTACCAGCGGTCCCGCCGCCGCCACCGGCCAAACCCCAGGCGCCACCGAGTCCAGCGACACCTTTGCTCAACCGAGGCCGCCAGAAGATGGAAAAGGGGGATTACGAAGCGGCCATCCAGGACTTTAACGAGGCGCTGGCGTTGGAACCCCACAACCCCGAAGCCTACTACGAACGGGGCGTGGCCTACCGGCGTTTACAGCATTACGCTCAGGCGCTGGCTGATTTGGAAAAGGCCATCACCTACAATCCACGTATGGCGGAGGCCTATTACAATCGGGGGCTGATCCGGTTCAAGGTCAAGGACTACCAGCGGGCGGTTGATGACTACACCAAGGCGATAGAACTCAACCCCGACGCCGCCGAGTTTTACCACAACCGCAGTCTTGCCCGACGGAAACTGGGGGATTACGAGGGAGCCGCCGCCGACTACAAAAAGGCGCTGGATATGAACCCGAATTACCGCTACATCCATAAGGAAGTCACGACCCACAAGCGCCAGATGGGAGCCGATGACTTTTACGAACGCGGCCTGGTGAAGATGGAAAAGGGGGACTACCGCGGGGCGCTCGAGGAACTCAATCAGGCCCTACGCATGGATACGGAGTTAGCCCCCTGCTATTTCGACCGCGCCAAGGTGCGTCTCGCCCTCGGGGATGAAGTGGGTGCGGTGGAGGACCTGCGCAAGGCCGCCGATTTGTTCTTGGAAATGGGGGATATCGAGCGCTGCGAACAGGTGACGGCGGTGTTGCAGCAACAGCGGTTTCGCAACGTTTGAACCTGGTGGCAATGCTAGAATAGGCGGGCGTGATGTCAATTCCTATCGCCGTTGTGCTGGGGACCCGCCCCGAAGCCATCAAGCTCGCGCCGGTGATCCAAACCCTGCGGGCCAATCCCCACTGGCGAGTGAGTGTCATCAACACGGGGCAACACCGAGACATGGTGGCCCAGGTGCTTGGGTGGTTTGGGGTGCAGTGGGACTATGACTTGGCCATCATGGAGCCAGGGCAGACGCTGGAACACATCACCTGTCGCACTCTGGAACGGCTGTCTCCCTTGCTTCAGACCTTGAAACCCCAGCTAGTGTTAGTACAGGGAGATACAACCACCGCTTTTGCCGCCGCCCTGAGCAGTTTTTACCAGCGCATTCCGGTTGGTCATATCGAAGCAGGGTTGCGCACGGATAATTTGTTTCACCCCTACCCGGAGGAAGCCAACCGTCGCTTGATTTCTCAACTGGCCCAGTTGCACTTTGCCCCGACGCCGTTGGCTGTGCAACACCTGCAGGAAGCGCGAGTAACTGGTGAAATCCATCACACCGGCAACACGGTGATTGATGCGCTGCACCAAGTGGCCCGCCAGAACCCCGCCTGTCCTGTGCCCGACTTGGATTGGTCCCGCTATCGGGTGATGCTGGCGACGGTGCACCGGCGGGAAAACTGGGGGGAACCCTTGAGCCGGATTGCCCAGGCGTTTTTGCGCCTGTTGGCCCAGGTGCCCGACACGGCCTTGGTGTTGCCCCTGCATCCCAATCCCCAGGTGCGGGACGGGTTACGGCCTTTACTAGAGAACCATCCCCGCGTGTTTTTGACGCCGCCGTTGGACTATCCCCAGTTGGTGGGGGCGCTGCAGCGCTGTTACCTGGTGCTGACCGATTCGGGTGGGATTCAGGAGGAGGCGCCGGCCCTGGGCAAACCAGTGCTGGTGCTGCGAGAAACCACCGAACGCCCAGAGGCTATCCTGGCTGGAACGGCTGTGTTGGTCGGGACTGACACAGACACGATTGTCGCCAAGGCAATGGAACTCCTCAGCGATGAAACAGCCTACCAGCGCATGGCCCAGGCGGTGAATCCCTTTGGAGATGGGCGGGCGGCCCAACGGATTGACCGGATTCTGATGGCGTATTTTGGGGTCCATGGCCAAGACCCGTAGCCGGTACGTCTGTCGCGAGTGCGGCGCGGAATATGCCCAGTACTTCGGCCAGTGTCGCCAGTGCGGGGCCTGGAACAGCTTGGATGAAGTGGTCATTGCGCCCAAGGGACCGTCTGCCCATCCCACTACGGCACCCCGGCAAGCGCTTCCCCTGCCTGCGGTTGCGGATGAAAACTGGCAACGCTGGTCCACCGGTTCCCCTGAATTTGACCGCGTGCTGGGGGGTGGGATCGTCCCCGGTTCCCTGGTGCTGGTAGCCGGCGATGCGGGCATTGGCAAATCCACGCTGCTCCTGCAAACGCTGGGCAAGCTAGCGCTGGACTTGCCGGTGCTCTACGTCTGCGCGGAGGAATCGGCGCAACAGGTGAAATTGCGGGCGAAACGCCTGTTTACGACGGACGACCTGGCGCAGCTTTACGTTTTGGCGGAAACGGATTTGGAGACTATCCTGCAGGAGCTGGACCGTATGCGCCCCCGCGTGGCGGTGATTGACAGCATCCAAGCCCTGATGTACGCCGCGTTGACGTCCGCGCCCGGTTCGGTCTCCCAGGTACGGGAATGTACCGCCGCCTTGATGCGCCTGGCCAAGCAACACCACATCGCCCTTTTCATCGTCGGCCATATTACGAAAGAAGGAGCCATCGCCGGACCTAAAGTCCTAGAGCATCTGGTGGATACGGTGGTGTATTTCGAGGGGGATGCCTTTGCCCACCACCGGTTGTTACGCGCTGGCAAAAATCGCTTTGGCCCCAGTTACGAACTGGGCATTTTCGAGATGACCGCGCAGGGGTTGCAGGACGTTCCCAACCCGTCGGTTTTGTTCCTCAACCACCGCGAAGCGCCCGCCCCCGGTGTGGCCACCATCGTCGCCTGTGAAGCCAGTCGGCCTCTGGTCGTGGAAATGCAAGCGCTCGTGACGCCCACCAGTTACGGTACCCCTCGCCGCAGCGCCACGGGTGTGGACTACAACCGGTTAGTGCAGATCCTGGCAGTCGTGGAAAAACAGTTGGGCCTTCCCCTGGCCAAATTCGATGTCTATGTGGCGTCAGCAGGAGGCTTGGGGGTCTCGGAACCAGCGGCGGACCTCGGCATTGCCCTGGCCGTCATTGCCAGTTTTCGCAATTGCCTCATCCAACCCCACACCGTGCTAATTGGGGAGCTGGGTTTGAGCGGGCAAATTCGCCCCGTCCAACAGCTCGAAACCCGTCTCAAGGAGGCTGTGAAACTGGGCTTTCACCGCGCCATTACTCCCCCGCTCGAGGTCGAACCTGTGCCCGGGTTGCAGGTCGTTCCGGTGCCCCGGTTGTTGCCCGCCGTCTTAGCTGCCTTGCCCCCCGATTCCACTGCGCTTTAGGGTTCTTCCTGCACATCCCACGCGATAGCAGCCAGCGCCTCCGGCAGGTCCGTTTCTCCCGCATCGGCCACGACCCGCTGGAGCGAAGCCTGGTTAAACGCGCGGAACGTGAGCTGGGGATGCTGCTGCACCACCGCCTCCAACTCGTCAAAGATGGTGCTTTTGCCTTGCAATCCGGTGACCACGCACCAGACCCGCGCCCGCGTCAGGGCGACAAAGGCCTCGTTGCGCTTGTGGAGTTCGGATTCGTCTCGCCAGAACGGTTGAGTGGCCCAGTGGAAGCGACAGGCGTAGACCTTCCAGGCCTCGTTACCCTTGGCGCGATGGATCCCCGCCAGCGTCACATGCTCCGGCACCCGAAAGGTATCAGGGTCCGTATCGCAACCCGCAATGATGCTTCGGATGCCTAATTTTTGTAAGCGGGCTTGCAGTTGCCGGAAATAAGCGGTTTCATCACTTCCGCGCGGGCAGGTCACCAGCAGGTCCCAGGGTTGAAATCCCTGCTGCAAATCCTGGGCAATTTGCGCCGCTAGCCACTCCTGTTCGGCCCCTTCGTTGGGAAAGGTCTGGATACGCAACAGTGGCCCGAGGGCATCCTGGTGGGGAAAATCGTCCGCATCAATCGGGTGGGGGCTATGGTCCGCATCACGGGTGATGGTGACGGTATGCCCAGCCTTGACACTGGCTTCAGAAAAATCCCCTTCCAATATCTGGTAACCGAGAGCCTCCCAGTCGGCTTTAGTAGTCACCCCTTGCAGCGGTCCTTCTGGGCGCAACAGTCCCATATTCACCGCGTGGGCCGCCATCAGCAGCAACCGTGGCGTGCGGTAACAGCGGTTGAGATTGTGGGATTTCAAAATCCCGCCTGGATAATTGCCCCGCAAGTCCACCACCAACCGACCGTCGGGATGCCGCCCGAAAATGTCCTCTGCGCGGGGAATCGTCAACGACCCAATCCCTTGCGCCTCGTCGTAGGCCCAGTACAACCGGCGGGGTTCGGCCAGGGTCTGATAAGCCAAGCGGTAAAACGCAGGCGGTAAATCCTGGCCTTCATCAATCAACAGGGCATCGAAGAGCACCGGGAAGTCCGTCGCTTGCTTTTCCAAATCCTCACAGACGTAGGCAAACGCCTCTGCTGGGGAACAGCTACGTCGCAAACGGTGATGCACATCCTCAACAGTTAGGGGTTTGACCCCCAATTTCAAAGCTAAGTTGGAATAGAACCCCCGGCGCTCATGACCGCCCCACGCATGCAAAATTTGGAGTCTTTCCCAGTTGGGGTCCTGGTTTTCCCGCACCATATCCCGGTAGTAAGTTCGAATCATCCCTTCGATCTGCTCGTAAAGAGAACGAGTGAAAAACACAAATCCAATCTCCCAATCGGGATGAGCCGCGTGGATTCTGGCGGCGCGTTTTGCCAAAAGAACCGTCTTACCCGTACCGGCCAAACCCCGAATCCGCTGGGGGCCATCGGGGACTTCAAAGGCGACCTTTTGCTGCTCGCTATCTAAAACCCGCAGCCACGCTTCGATGGCGTGAATCACCCGGACTGGGTTGTTAGCAGGTGTGCCGGTGGGAATGGGGCGCGGTTCCTGCTGGGGAAGGATGCCGCCCAAGACGCCAACGATGGCCTGCCATTGCGCATCGGTTAAAGGGCGCTGGGGTTGTTCTTGCGCCCCCCGTTGCAGTGCTTCTCGCAGCGCCGACCGCCGCAGGTCCTCCTCCAACAGTACGCACGGCAACTGCGGTAACCCCCGGCTGTGCCACGCTTGCCGATTCACCAGGGGCAAAACAACCCGGTAGTGATAGGTCAGCAATCCCCGGCTTTCACGGCGTTCCTCTAGTTTGCTTCTCACGGCGAACATTCCGTCTTCCGCTTGCAGGGCGGGGGTTTCCACCTCCCGGTGCCAGTGGGTCATCCGCCACTCGTGGCCGATAATCTGGGCAATATTCTCCACTCGACAGCCCTTGCACTCAAACACCCACAGTCCCCACTCCCGGTGCAGCAAAATCACATCCGGCTCCTTGCGCAGGTTGCCAATGCTGGTGAAGATGGGGTAACGGAAGTAGGCCACACAGGGTTCCGTTTTACAGGCTTCCTTGAGACGCTCCCAAAACAGGTGTTCAGCCGTATTGGGTGCTAAAACGGTGAAGTTCTGAAAAAGGGCGGTCGGCATCACGTTGTAGAGAACACGTCAAGCGCAGTGTATCCACAGGGGCGGGTGGATGACTCTAGGTTTTAGACTAGCACCTGAAGCTCACGTTCCAAAGGTATTTGAAGGTATTTCCCCCGGCAAAAACGGTCGTCGCTTCCCCCACTGTAGCTCCTTGCATCCCCAGCGGCTCAGCAATAGAATGGGAGCCAAAGCCAAGAAGGAGAAATTTGTATGTTTTTCCTGATGCCGAGAAAGCCTGATTGCTCCCCAGTTCAGCAGCTTGAGCAGTCCACCACCCAGCCTGTCACAGCGAAAAACGCAGGACTCAGGGCGGCTAAGGTAGCGCAACGGTTGCTGGTTGGGGCTGTGGTGAGTGCTGCGCTGGTGGCGGTGGGTTACACAGTCGTCGAACTGTCCAGTGGGTTTGGCGCCATGCCTACCTGCGGTCGTAAACTGTAGAGCACTTCTCGGCTACGTTGACTCCCTTTTTCAAACCCTAGGGTAGCTGATTCCGAATAGGGGAGCTTTACATCCATAGCTCTCTCGACTTTCATCGCGAAACCTACTCCCAGCCACGGTTGGGGGGGATGCACTTCCTCCTTCGCGATTCCAGTCTGACTTGGGATGGCAATGGTCATCAAGGCTTGTCACATCTGGGGGTCACAGTTGCTCTCGCAAGCCATAGCATCGCCGTTTTCCCAGCCTCCTTGAGAACGTGGGAAGTGAGCGCCCAAAACAGGCTGGAGACGGACATGGCACAATAGAGCATGACCTGCCTCCAACACTGGCGATGACCGCAACGCCTGTCAGCCACCTACGCAACTTCTGCATCATTGCCCACATTGACCACGGCAAGTCCACCCTGGCAGACCGGCTGTTGCAGGTGACCGGCACCGTGGCGGAACGCGAGATGCGCGAGCAGTTCCTAGACAATATGGAGCTAGAGCGGGAGCGGGGCATCACCATCAAACTGCAAGCTGCCCGCATGACCTACCGCGCCAAAAACGGAGAAACCTACGTGCTGAATTTGATTGATACGCCAGGGCACGTGGACTTTTCCTACGAAGTGTCGCGCTCGTTAGCGGCCTGCGAAGGCGCGCTCCTGGTGGTGGATGCCTCCCAAGGAGTGGAAGCGCAAACCCTGGCCAACGTGTACATGGCCCTAGAGCATGATCTAGAAATTATCCCTGTCATCAACAAAATTGACCTGCCGGCAGCCAACCCCGAGCGGGTCAAGCGGGAAATCGAGGAAATCATTGGGCTGGATTGCTCCCAAGCGATCCTGGCCTCTGCCAAGGAAGGCATCGGGATTGAGGACATTTTGGAGGCGGTGGTTCACCGGATTCCTCCCCCCAAGGACCGGCGCGACCAGCCCTTGCGCGCTCTGATCTTTGACAGCTACTACGACCCCTATCGTGGGGTAGTGGTCTACCTGCGGGTCATGGATGGCTGTTGCAAAAGGGGCGACCGCATCCGCCTCATGGCCTCAGGTAAGGAGTATGAAGTGGACGAGCTGGGCGTCATGGCTCCCCACCAAGTGCCGGTGGCGGACCTGCAAGCGGGCGAAGTGGGGTATCTCACGGCAGCAATCAAAGCCGTTGAAGACGCGCGGGTGGGGGATACGATTACCCTGGCGTCCCAGCCGGCCAGCGAACCCCTCCCAGGCTACAAGGAAGCTAAACCGATGGTCTTTTGTGGCTTGTTCCCCGTCAACGCCGATGACTACGCCGATTTGCGGGACGCCCTGGCTAAGCTCAAGCTCAACGATGCGGCGCTGCACTACGAACCGGAAACCTCCTCGGCCATGGGGATGGGCTTTCGCTGCGGGTTTTTGGGGCTGCTGCACATGGAGATTGTCCAGGAGCGCCTGGAGCGGGAGTACGACCTGGACCTGGTGGTGACGGCCCCCTCGGTGGTGTACCGGGTGACCTTGAACAACGGCACGGTCATAGAAGTGGACAATCCGGGTGATTTGCCCCCGCCCCACGAACGCCGCCAGATTGAAGAACCCTACGTGCAGGTGGAAATCATTACGCCGGAGACCTACGTGGGCACGCTGATGGAGCTGGCCCAATCGCGGCGGGGTGAATTCAAGGACATGCGCTATCTCACGCCGGAGCGAGCGGTGCTGGTCTATGAAATCCCCCTGGCGGAGGTGGTCACCGACTTTTTCGACCAGATGAAGTCCCGCTCGCGGGGCTACGCCAGCATGGAGTACCAGTGGGTAGGGTACCGGCCCAGCGACCTGGTCAAGCTCGACATTCTTATCAACGACGAACCAGCAGACGCCCTGGCCACCATCGTGCATCGGGACAAAGCCTACCAGGTGGGCAAAGCGCTCGTGCAAAAACTCAAGGAACTCATCCCCCGCCACCAATTCCGAGTGCCCATCCAGGCCGCCATCGGGAGCCGGGTCATTGCTAGCGAATCCATCGCGCCATTGCGCAAAAACGTCCTGGCTAAGTGTTATGGCGGCGACGTCACCCGCAAGCGCAAGCTGCTGGAAAAACAAAAAGAGGGCAAAAAACGCATGAAGGCGCTCGGCAGCGTGGACGTCCCCCAGGAGGCCTTTATGGCCGTATTAAAATTGAAGACGGACTAGCCCTTGTCGCCGGTGCCCCAAGGCCGCTATTTTAGTTTTGAGCGCCACCGATACATCCCTATGCGCTACCGACGGATCCTGCTCAAGCTCAGCGGCGAAGCCCTGATGGGGAACTTGAGCTATGGGATTGACCCCGAGGTGGTGCAGGGGATCGCGCGGGAGATTGCCGATGTGGTCAACAGTGGCGTGCAGACGGCGATTGTGGTCGGCGGCGGCAACATCTTTCGGGGGGTCAAGGGGGCTGCCGCCGGCATGGATCGGGCTACTGCTGACTACATTGGGATGCTGGCGACCGTCATGAACGCCCTGACCCTGCAGGATGCCCTTGAGCAGATTGGGGTGCAAACGCGAGTCCAGACAGCGATTTCCATGCAGGAGGTGGCCGAACCTTATATCCGCCGGCGGGCCATCCGGCATTTGGAAAAAGGGCGCGTGGTGATCTTTGCTGCCGGTTCTGGCAATCCCTTCTTCACTACTGACACCACTGCTGCGCTGCGGGCCGCCGAAATTGACGCGGAAGTCGTGTTCAAGGCCACCAAGGTAGACGGCGTGTACGACGACGACCCCAAGGTCAATCCCCACGCTCGCCGTTACGAGAGCCTGAGCTATAGCCATGTGTTGACCCAGGGGTTGCAGGTGATGGACGGCACGGCGATCACCCTGTGTCAAGAAAACAACATTCCGATTGTGGTGTTTGACCTGTCGGTGCCGGGGAATATTCGCCGCGCCGTGGCAGGGGAACCGATTGGCACCATTGTGGGAGGGTACTGTGAACTTAAGTGAAGTCGAAACCAAGATGCAGCAGACGCTGGAGGCGACCCAGCGGTCCTTCAACACGATTCGCACGGGCCGGGCCAACGCCGCCATTCTGGACCGGGTGATGGTCGACTATTACAACGTCCCGACGCCTTTGCGGTCGTTGGCCAGCATCAGCACGCCCGACGCCACGACCATCCTGATCCAGCCCTACGACCGTTCTACCCTCGGGGCGATTGAAAAAGCCATTAGCACTTCCGATGTGGGGTTAACGCCCAACAACGACGGCAACCAAATCCGGCTCAACATTCCCCCCCTGACCGCCGAGCGCCGCAAAGAGCTGGTCAAAAGCGTCCATAAGCTAGCGGAAGAAGGGAAAGTAGCCCTGCGCAACATCCGGCGGGAGGCGATTGAGCAGGTGCGCAAGCAGGAAAAAGCGGCGGAAATTTCTAAAGATGAGGCCTTTAGCCTGCAGGAGTCTATCCAGAAGCTGACGGACAAATATATCGCCAAGATTGACGAGATGACCCAGGCCAAAGAGAAGGAGATTCTGACAGTTTAGCGAAGCCGACGCTTACGGCGGGCGTTCTTGGCTTTGCGTTTGCGTTTCTCCTGGGGCGTCTCATAGTACTGCTTGTGTTTGATGGTGGCAAGGATGCCCGCCTTCGAGACTTGTCGTTTGAAACGGCGCAACGCCGACTCGATGCTTTCGTTTTCGCCTAAAACCACTTGCGTCATGAACGGTTGAACCTCCTGTGTTGTTGATGAACTGGATCCCTATCATACTGGGTTACCGGTCGAGTTGGCTAGAAGGCGGGTAAAGACCCGATCTAGACTTTACGATAACGTATGATAAAAACAGACCATTTATCACTCACGATAGGCCAAATCCTATGGACAAACCTCAACCACTAACGGGCGAAGCCCTGCTGGCCAAGTTCCAAGAATTAGGTCACTTAAGTTACAAAGAAAAGGCCAGAGCCTGTGGCTATTACACGGTGACCAAAAAGGGCGTGGAACGGGTCAATATTCAAAAATTCCGCAACGCCTTGATCGAGGCTTACGGGATTGAACTCGACGGCAAGGGCCGCAAGCGCAAACGCTCACGGGGCGGGCGCGAAGCCAGTTACCGCGTGCGAGTGCAATCCAACGGCAATCTCTTGATCGGGGCCGCCTACACCAAACAAATGAATCTCAAACCGGGTGACGAATTTGAAATTGTGCTAGGCCGCAAGCAGATCCGTTTGAGCCAAGTGACGCCCTCCGAGCGGCGGTAATTCCCCTACAGTTGTTGATGGGTGTAGGGATGCTGGCGGATATTATCGCTATCGCGCACGGTGCGCCGGCTATTCAAAACCCGTTTGCGCTCTAAATTGAAATTCAGGTCGCTCCGTTCAGCGCCGAGCGGCAGATGCTGGGTTACTTGCGGACGATGGCGATAGGTACGCGCGGCGGCAATGGCCCGTTCCCAAAAGTCGGGGCAAAGTTGGGCGCTGGGGAACCGCTGGGTTGCAAGGGTTTCCACTTGGGCTAGGGTGGTTGCAACCAGGTGACTGTAGGAAGTGGGCACCCCCTGCAGGAGCGTTTCCAAGGCGGCGCTAGGGATGGGTTCAATGAGTTCGAGTTCCCGCAGACCTGTTTCTTCTTTCCAGAAGCAATGGGCCAGACCTACCACTAGGTATGCGTCTGGTTGTAAATCGGGCGGCAGTACAGGCAACATCATGCCTTCAACGGGGGGAGACAACCCAAATCACTAAGCGCTGGTGTGGTTGCAGTCGCTGGGTGGCGGCTTGCTGCAAGCGACGTTGCTGGCGCGGGTCAAAGGTGCGTTGAAATTGTCGCTGCAACGCCTGCACGTGGGCTTCTGTGCGGGTCAGTTCTGTCTGGAGGACGCGCTGGCGCTGTTGTTGCTCGCAGTAGTAGGGCCAGAGACGCGCGAGCGCCACGACCATCCCAGCGGCAATCAAGGTTTGAATGGCAAAGCCCCAGCCCAACTCACGGCTACTGGGAACTGTTGGTTGCCGGCGCACGACTGTACGGTTAGGCATCAATCTAGTCAGGGCCAACTGGCGTGGTTTATGGTGTTCATTGTAGTCCATCGGGTGGCTTGGCAAGCAGGGGGGCATTTCATGGGCAGACGGTGGCGGCGGTTTTGGGCACTGTTACTCAGCAGTTGTCTGTTTTTCGGCCTGGTTTGGCCGGTGCAGGCCCAGCGCAGTCGGGGGGTTCCCTGGCCGGTCTTGCTGCAACGGGGCATCGAGATTCTCCAGTGGAGCAATCTTTCGGACCGCCAGGAAGTGCAACTGGGTCGGCAAATCCACCAGCAATTGTTGACGCAGGAATTTCAGGTGTATCCCGACCCGGAATTACAACGCTATGTCGCCAC